>NZ_JBWKCY010000009.1:0-275651 GCF_056436245.1 Streptomyces sp. NPDC043812 | reverse complement strand
CCTGCCAGTCGCCTTCGCCCTGACCGGCGCCAAGGCCGACGAGCGCGAGACCCTGCTGGACCTCCTCGCTGCCGAACCCGGCCTGGCCGCCGACCTGCCCGGCCAGACGCTGATCGGCGACAAGAACTACTACGGCCGGGGCTTCGAACACGAACTGCCTCGCAAAGACCGCCGCGATCTGGCACACCGACCACACAGGACAGCCCGTCCTGCGCTCACTGACCGCATATGACCACTGACCCCTTGGAATCGATCATCTAGGCCATGTCCGGGCCTAGGTCAGGCCGCTCAGGTGTGCATAGACGACGACGTTGCCGAGATAACCGGTGTCCTCGCTGTAGCCGCCGCCGCACGTGATGATCCGCAGTTGTGGGTCGGCGGAACTGCCGTAGACCTTCCGGCTCGGAAACTCGCTCTTGGAATACACCTCGACGGCATGGACGACAAACGTCGCGGTCCGTCCGTCACGGCGGGTGATCTCGACGGTGCTGCCCTTGGCGACGGCACCGAGAGGGTGGAAAACGGCCCGGCCGGTGGGGGTGTCGACATGGCCGGCGACGACGGCCGTACCGGGTTCTCCCGGCGCGGGACCGTCGGCGTACCAGCCGGCGAGGTTCGGCCGGTCGGGCGGCGGTACTTCGAGCGCGCCGTCGGCATCCAACCCGAGCCTCATCATCGGGGCGTCCACACCGATGGCGGGGATGCGCAGCCTGACCGGGGCGGTGAGGCGCCGCGAGCCGGACCGGCCGTTCGACGGCACGGGCTCGGCGGTCTGCCGAACCGTGCCCGGCTCCGGAGCGCCGCCGGGCGTGGCCGAGGACAGCGGGCTGGGCGCGGCAAGGGCCTGCGCGGCGGAGGGCTGTGGAGCCGCCTCACCGCGCAGGCCGTTGTTGAGCAGAATGATGCCGATGATCATGGCGACGACGAGGGTCTTCGTCGACATGAAGGGGGCGGGCTGTGTGTTTCCCATGGTGGTCCGGGCTGTATCTCCGACCGGTGAGGCGGCCCGGTCAGGCGGCGCCAGTGACGGAGCGGCGCCGCACCGTCGCCACGCCGCCGGCCACCGCACCGGCGATCAGCAGGGAGCCGACCGCGACCTGAGTGCCGTTCACCCCACCTGCGCCACCGAATCCACCGCTCACCGCACCCTTGGGGCGGCTGACGACCTCGAAGGTGGTGTCGACACGAACGTTCGGGGGGCACTTGACGGTGATGCTGTACACGCCGTCCTCGGCCGTGTCCGGGACGGTGAATTCGCCGGCCAGTGCACCGTCGAGCTGATCGTCGGTCAGGTTGATCTGGCCGCCGACCTCTGCCTGCCCCTTGGCGTACGTGGCGTCCGGCCCGCAGATCTCCGTGCTGACCGAGACGCTCGAGCCAGGGAAGACCCTCTGCGGGCTGATGCTGACGTCCGACTCGTCGGCACTCGCTGCGGCCACCGGGAGACCGAGGGCACATAGGGTCAAGGCGCTGCAGGCGAGCATTCGTGCGTTGCGCATTTCACCACCTTTCAACTGCGCGGGGCAGGACAAGTCGTCCCGACGAGGGGGCCGCGCTCCGGTGCCAAGACAAGCAGCTCATCCCGTCCGACCGGCCGGTCCGCAGCGAACCGGTCCGCGCGCGTCGGGACGAACTTCGGGGAATTCCCGCAGGTCGCACCACCTGCGCTAGGCCCGAAGGCGGAATGTCGGAGGCATGTGGCGATCGGGTGGCGAAACGCACTCCCGCCCCGGGGCACGGCACTGTTCGCGCTCACCAGCGCGGTCGGGCCGCGGCAATCGCAGTTAGCGCGTGCGCGGCGATGACCTGACGCGCCGGCGCGAGCAGCCGGACCTTCGACGGACGTGGAACCGGCAGGGCGATCGGCCTGCTGGACAGGGCCCCGGGCTGCCGATCGGGCACCGGCGTCCTCGTGGACACGAGGAGCACCGCCCGCCACCCGCTGACGGCCACACCACGTACGGCGCAACGGGCGTCACGGCGCCCTTCGACAACCACCTCGCCCAAGTGAAATCCGGTCCGCCCAGCCCCTGTTGCCGATGCGGTGCGCCCCGGTTCACGGCGTGCATCAAGGCATCCGGTACGGGCCGGTTGACGAAGAGCCGGCCGTCAAATCATCAATCACCAGGGCCTGTTGAGTGGATCTGCGTCGCCGCAACCGGCCCCGAGCGCGGCTGGGGTCACGTCGGCCGGGGAATTCCCGCCGCCGAGTGAACCTCGGCGGCATTTCCACGGTCTGAGATCACGGCACGTGCCGAAGGGCCAACGACCGTATCAGCCCGGCCCTTTGGCAACCGACCCGGAAATGGAGAACAACCCCCCATGAGAGACTTCCTGCCCCGTCGCCACGCCCGCCGGATAGCCTCCGCCGGACTGGCGTCGAGTGCGGCGCTGGCACTCGTAGTCACGGCCGCTGCCACGGCCGCGGCCCAGGCGTCGCCGACCGACGAACGGTCCAAGCCCAGCATCAGGATCATCGGCGGTGTGGAGCAGTCCGACTCCGCCCACCCCTGGATGGCGGCCCTGCTGACCAAGGGCTCCGGCAGCCCGACGAAGCGCCAGTTCTGCGGCGCCAGCCTGATCAGCCCCGGCATCGTCATGACCGCCGCCCACTGTGTGACAGGCACCAAGGCGAAGGAGATCGAGGTCACCGTCGGACGCACCGTGCTGTCCGACAAGAAGCAGGGCCAACTGCGCAACGTGACCGGCATCGTGTCGCACCCCCGCTACTTCAAGGGGGACGAGGCATACGACCTGGCCCTCCTCGAGCTGGCCAAGCCGGTCACCGGCATCGCCTCCGTCAAGCTGCCGACGCCCGGCACCGACGCCCTGCTGCGCCCCGGCGCGCAGGCCAAGGTCATCGGCTGGGGCAACACGGACACCGAGCTGCCCAGCTTCCCCGACCGGCTGCGCGGTGTGAACGTGCCGCTGCTCTCGCACCCTGAGTGCACGGCGACGTACCCGGGCTACGACAAGGCCGTCAACGTCTGCGCGGGCGTAGAGGGCAAGGACTCCTGCCAGGGCGACAGCGGCGGCCCGCTGTTCCGCAAGGTGTCCGGCCGCACGTACCAGATCGGCATCGTGTCGTACGGCGACGGCTGCGGCGAGCAGGGCGCCCCCGGCGTCTACACCTCCACCAGCTCGGCCAAGCTGTGGAAGACCCTCGACGAGTCCCCCGAGGGCAAGCGGATCAAGAAGAAGCTCGGCCGCTGACCGTAGCGGCGTGCCCGGCGCATCGGCGGCGTGACGCGCTGCCGTCGTGACGGGTGCCGGGCCGGTGGGAACCGGTCCGGCACCCGGAGCGGGCGTCGTCGTCGCACACCGTCATGGCACACGACAGCCGGGCACCGTCGTCCACTGCTCGGACCCAAATGGCCAGCAAGTGTTAGAAAGGGGAGATGATCGGGCTGTCCAGGCGGTGCCGTCGCGCCGCCTCCTCCCTGCTCGACGGCAGGCCCGTCCGGTGCGAGTGCACCGGGGGCGGTCGGCCGTGACCGGGCACCGGCAGCCGGGGCCGCGACGGGCGAGGTGGCACCGTGTGTGGTCCTCACTCGGACCCCACACTGTCGCCGGGCAGGTCCTGTTCCTCCAGGTCATCGTCGCGGTGGTGCTGATCGCGGCCGCTCTGGTCGCGCTCGTCCTGCAGGCGCGGCACGACAGCGAGCAGGACGCGAAGAACCGGTCGCTGGCCGCTGCGGCCTCCTTCGCCCGCGCCCCGGGCATCGTGGCCGCGCTGCTGTCCCCCGACCCGACCGCGCTGCTCCAGCCCCTCATGAGGGGCGTCGGTGAGGAGACCGGAGTCGACTTCGTGACCGTCATGGCGAGGGACGGCACCCGGTACGCAGACACGGACGCCCGCCTCGTCGGCAAGGTCAGCGAGGGCGTGGGCCGGGCCGCGACCGGGGAGAAGTTCACGGAGATCTTCGAAGGGGCACCGAGCGACGCGGCCAGGGCGATCGTGCCCGTCTTCGGTGTCGACGGGTCGGTCATCGGCCTGGTCGGCGCAGGCGTGCAGATCGAAACCGTGGGCAACGCGGTGGACCGGCAGCTTCCGGTGCTCCTGGGCTCGGCAGGCGCCGCGCTCGCCCTCGCCACGGTCAGCGCCGCGCTGGTCAGCCGCCGTCTGCGGCGCCAGACCCACGGCATCGGCCCCGCCGAGATGACCCGGATGTACGAGCACCACGACGCGGTTCTGCACGCCGTGCGCGAGGGCGTGCTCATCGTCGGCGGCGACGGCCGGCTGATGCTGGCCAACGACGAGGCGCGCCGGCTCCTGGACCTGCCGGCGGACGCGGACGGGCGACATGTCGCCGCGCTGGAGCTCGACGCGGGCATCATCGAGCTCCTGGTCTCCGGCCGTTCGGTGACGGACGAGGTGCATCTCGCCGGTGACCGGCTGCTGGCCGTGAGCACGCGGCCGACGGCCCCGTACGGCGGCAGGGCCGGCAACGTCGCCACGTTGCGCGACACCACCGAGCTGCGGGCCATGGCCGGCTCGGTCGAGGTGGCCCGGGAGCGCCTGCGGATCCTCTACGAGGCGGGGGTGCGGATGGGGACGACCCTGGACGTGGTGCAGACGGCGGAAGAGCTGTCGCGTGTGGCAGTGCCACGGTTCGCCGACTTCGTCACCGTCGAGCTGCCCGATTCCGTGTTGCACGGTGATGCGCCCGGCGTCGCGCCCACCACGATGCGCCGCGCCGCGCTCAGCGGCATTCGACCTGACCACCCGTTCCAGCCGGTGGGCGACCCGATCCGCTTCGTCGCCCATGCCACGCCGATGGCCGCGGCCATGGAGGACGGGCACGCCGTCCTCGAGAGCGATCTGTACGTGGCCGACGGCTGGCGCGACCAGGATCCGCAGGGCGCGGACGCCGCCCTCGCCTACGGTGTCCACTCCTTGATCACCGCCCCGCTGCAGGCCGGCGGTGTGGTGCTGGGCCTGGTCAACTTCTGGCGTGCACAGCGGGCCGAACCCTTCGGGGAGGAGGACCTGTCGTTCGCCGAGGAGCTGGCCGCCCGCGCCGCTGTGGCGGTCGACAACGCCCGCCGCTACACCCGCGAGCACGCCATGGCGGAGACCCTCCAGCGCAGCCTGCTCCCTCATGTCCTGCCGAGCCAGAACGCCCTCGACATCGCCTACCGGTACCTGCCGGCCCAGGCCCGGGTGGGCGGTGACTGGTTCGACGTCATTCCGCTGCCCGGCGCCCGGGTGGCGCTCGTCGTCGGCGACGTGGTCGGCCACGGGCTGCACGCCGCGGCGACCATGGGCAGGCTGCGGACCGCCGTGCACACGTTCACCACCCTCGACCTGCCTCCCGACGAACTGCTGACGCGGCTCGACGAACTCGTCAGCCGCCTCGACCAGGACGAGCCGGGCGGAGAGGAGGCGACAACCGGCGCCACCTGTCTGTACGCGGTCTACGATCCGGCCTCCGGCCGATGCAGCATCGCGACGGCGGGACACCCGGCGCCTGCACTGGTACGGCCCGACGGGACGGTGGAGTTCGCCGACGTACCCGTTTCCCCTCCATTGGGACTGGGCGGCCTGCCCGTCGAATCCACGGAACTGCTGCTGCCGGAGGGCAGCCGGCTCGTCCTGTACACCGACGGTCTGGTCGAGCACCGTGGCCGCGACATCGACACCGGCCTGCGGGCCCTGCGCGCAGTCCTGGCCGAGAACGCCGACCGGTCACCGCAGGACATCTGCGAAGCAGTGTTCGCGGAGCTGCTGCCCCCCACCCGCCGGGACGACATCGCGCTTCTGGTCGCCGGCACCCGCCGGCTGGACCCCGCCCGCATCGCGACCTGGGAAGTCCCGCGCGACCCCGCGGCCGTCGCGCCCGTCCGCAATGCCTGCACCCGCCGGCTCGACGCGTGGGGCCTGGAGGATCTCGGGTTCACCACCGAGCTGATCCTGAGCGAACTGATCACCAACGCGATCCGGTACGGCAGCGACCCGATCCACGTACGGCTGCTGTACGAGGACCGCAGTCTGGTCTGCGAGGTGTCCGACGGAAGCAGCACGTCCCCGCACCTGCGGCGGGCGGCCGCGACGGACGAAGGCGGACGCGGACTGTTCCTCGTGGCACAGCTCGCCTCGCGGTGGGGAACCCGTTACACCCCCCGGGGGAAAGTGATCTGGACCGAACAGTCCCCCACGGAGACCGGCCCCTCAGTACCGGGCGCAACCACGGGTCCCGTACCCAACTGATCGTGACCCATCTGGTCGTGTGACCGTGACCCATCTGATCGTGCCGAAGCGTGCGCGCCGAGCCGTTGAGCGTCGGGCGTCGGGACGTCGCCGGTTCGAGCCAACCGGACCACGCTCGGGATGAAGCCGGTGGACGCATCCGTGAGTCGGTCGTGTGCACGGTCGACTATGGTCGGTCCACCGAACACCGATCGTTCGGTATACAGAACGAGATGTGGGAGGGAACGTCGTGAGCGACCGGACCGGGTCGATCCAGGAGATGCTGGCCGCCAACCTCAAGCGGGCCAGAACACTCCACGGGCTGTCCATCTCCGAACTCTCCAGACGTTCCGGTATCGGCAAGGCGACTCTGTCCCAACTGGAGTCGGGCAACGGCAATCCGACGATCGAGACCGTCTTCAGCCTGTCCCGCGTCCTGGAGATCCCGGTATCGGACCTGCTCGACACCCGTCCGCCCGGCGGTCTCACCGTCGTGCGGTCCGACGAGGTCGAGCCCCTCAGCGGCGAGGGTGTCGACCTGCGCGCACTGCGCCGCATCAAGAGCGACAACACCACGTTCGAGGTCTACGACCAGCAGTTCCGTGCCGGGCATCGCCAGCGGTCGCTGGGCCACACGGGCACCGAGCACACGGTGGTGCAGTCGGGCCGGCTGGAGGTGACCGTGGACGGCCACGAGATCGAACTGGGGCCGGGCGACTACGTGGGCTTCGACGCGTCCCTCCCCCACTCCTACCTGGCCGCGGACGGCCCCGTGCGGTCCGTGCTGCTCCTGCAGTACCGGGCAGGGCAGCGCGGTGACGAGGGCACGCCGCACTCGGCGCCCTGATTCCCCGGCTCCCCGACGCCGGGCGGGTGGCGCCCTGCCAGGACCGTTGACACGGCCCGGGCACGGTCATAGCCTCCACTCGTTCGTTATAGCGAACGAGCGGAGGGGCATTGAACGGAACGCGCGTTGCCGTGTTCGGCGCGGGGATCGTCGGTGCCGCCTGCGCCCGCGAACTTGCCCTCTCGGGATTCCGCGTCACGGTCGTGGACCGCGGCGCTCCGGCCGGTGCGACCACCTCGCACGGGGAGGGGAACGTCCTGGTCTCCGACAAGGGACCCGGGCCGGAACTCCGGCTCGCTCAACTCTCCCGCAGGCTCTGGCCGGAGACCCTGGCCGCTGTAGCCGAACGCTCCGACCGCGGCGCCCGGGCGGCGACCGCGGCGGAGTGGGAACCCAAGGGCGGCATCGTCGTGGCGACCACCGAAGCGGGGGCGGACGCACTCACCGCCTTCGCCCGCGCCCAGCGCGCGGCCGGCGTACGCGCCGAGGTCCTCGACCCCGTGGCGCTCGCCGAGGCCGAACCCCACCTCACCCGTGACCACACTGCCGCCCTGCACTATCCCGAGGACGCCCAGGTGCAGCCCGCCGGGGCAGCCGTCGCCCTGCTGACCGACGCGCTCGCGGCCGGAGCATCCCTGCGGAGCGGATGCGAGGCGCTGTCGGCCGTCACCCGGGGCGGCCGGCTCACCGCCGTACGCACGAACACCGGTCTCGTCGAGGCGGACGTGTTCGTCAACGCCGCCGGCCCGTGGGCCGGTGACCTCGGCGCCCGGCTCGGCGCACCGATCGCCGTCCGGCCCCGCCGCGGTGACATCCTCGTCACCGCCCCCATGCCACAGACGATCTTCCACAAGGTGTACGACGCCGACTACGTCGCCGCGGTGGGCAGCAGCGCGGAGGACCTGCAGACCTCGGCGGTCGTCGAGTCCACCCGCGCCGGCAGCGTGCTCCTGGGCTCCTCGCGCCGCCGGGTCGGTTTCGACGACCGGCTGCGGCCGCATGTGCTGGCGGCGATCGCCGCGAAGGCCCTGCGGCTCTTCCCCTGCCTGGCCGATGCTGCCGTCATGCGCGCCTACGGCGGCTTCCGCCCGTACGTGGACGACCATGTGCCGGTGATCGGACCCGACCCCCGGCTGGACGGCCTCTGGCACGCCACGGGTCACGAGGGCGCCGGTATCGGACTGTCGCTCGGCACCGCGCTGCTCATGCGGAATCTGATGCTCGGCGAGCCGCCCGAGATCGATGCGCATCCGTTCCGGGTGGACCGCTCGGCCGTGCTCGGTGCGTCGGCCCACGCAGGGGTGGAGGCCGAGAGGGACAGGAAGAACGGCGAGGACGAGGAGGAGAAGGGATGAGCCCCCGACGAGTGCCGGCCGGGACCGACGCGGTCGGGCGGCGTGATCGCCCGCTGCGGATCACGGTGGACGGCGAACCACTGGACGGTGCACACGGCCAGACCATTGCGGGTGTGCTGCTCGCCTCCGGTCGGCAGGCATGGCGCCGTGGGCCGTCCGGAGCGCCCCGGGGGGTGTTCTGCGGGATCGGCGTCTGCTTCGACTGCCTGGTGACCGTGAACGCGGAGCACGATGTGCGCGCCTGTCGTCGACGCGTCCGGGACGGCGATGTCGTGACCACACAGTCCCGTGCCGTGGAAGAGTGCCCTGCTCCCGGTGAGTCCGGTGCTTCCACCGCGGAGGACGTGTGACACACCGTCATGTCGCCGTCATCGGTGCCGGGCCGGCAGGTCTCGCCGCGGCTTACGCCGCGCTGGGAGCTGGCGCCGAGGTGACGCTGGTCGACGCCGAGGAGCAGCCCGGTGGCCAGTATCACCGCACTCTTCCCGAGGAATGCGGTGCCGCCCGCCCGGAGCGGCTGCAGCAGGACTGGCCCGCCTTCGAACGCCGGCGCAGGCAGGTGCTCGACCACCCGCGCTGCACCTGGTGGCCCGAGACCGTGGTGTGGGCGCTGGAGCAACCGGCCTCCGGTGAGCCGGACGCCCCCCGGGTGCACCTCCTGCAGGGTCCCGTCGACGGAACCGGCCGCCCACGCCATGTCCTCGCCCCTGACGCGGTCGTGCTCGCCGCCGGCGCCCATGACCGGGTACTGCCGTTCCCGGGCTGGGAGTTGCCCGGCGTGTACACCGCCGGCGCCGCCCAGGCACTGGCCAAGGGGGAACGCATCGTCGTCGGCGACCGCGTGATCGTGGCCGGTACCGGTCCGTTCCTCCTCCCCGTGACGGCGTCACTGCTGGAGGCGGGGTCCCGGGTGCTGGGGGTCCTCGAGGCCAACGGCGCCGCCACCGTGGCCCGGGGCTGGTCGCGGCGCCCGTGGGAGGTCGCCGGAAAGGCGGGCGAACTCGCCGCGTACGCCGGGGCCCTGGCACGTCACCGCGTTCCGTACCGGATCGGCCGTGCCGTGGTCGAGGCCCGGGGCGATGGCCGGGTGGAGGAGGTGGTCACCGCGCGTCTGCGCCCGGACTGGTCGGTGGTGCCCGGCAGCAAACGGACCACATCGGTGGACGCCCTGTGTGTCACGCACGGTTTCAGCCCCCGGTTGGAACTGGCGGTGGCGGCCGGGTGCGCACTGCGTCGGGTGTACGGAGGCGAGTTCGTCGGCGTCGACGGCCAACAGCGCACCAGCCGCCCGGAGGTGTACGCAGCCGGTGAGATCACCGGTGTCGCCGGCGCCCCGGCCGCGCGTGCCGAAGGCGCGCTCGCGGGGTGGTTCGCGGCGGGCGGAGATCGGGCCGCGGCGGGCCTCGGCGGTCTGCGCCGGCGACGGGACCGCGGTCGGGCCTTCGCCGCACGGCTGGCCGCCGCCCACCCCATCGGCGCCGCGTGGCCCGGCTGGCTCCGCCCGGAGACGGTGGTCTGCCGCTGCGAGGAGAGCGACTACGCCTCCCTGTGCCGGGCGGCCACCGACGCAGCGGGCTCCGGCGGCCGGGCGGCCAAGCTGGAGACGCGCGCCGGTCTCGGCCCGTGCCAGGGCCGGATCTGCGGCCCTACGGTCGCCGAACTCACCAACCGGCTCCGCGGCGCCCCCGCAGCGGGCCCGCTCGACGGGTTGCCCGACGACGGCCGCGTCGACGGGCTGCCCCCCATGAGCCCGCACCACCGGCCGATCGCCCAGCCCATCCGGCTCGGCGAACTGGCCGCCGCCCCCGAGCCGATGCGTCTCCCCCACCCCCCGGAGTCCCCCGACCCCACCCCCTGAGACCAGCCCCTGCACGTCCCCGCACACCCGCACCCAGGAGGCCGAATCGTGAGCGACACCCGTCCCGGACCCAACCCCCTCACAGGCGTCGTCGTGGCCACCGCGCTGCCCTACTCCGAGAACCCGTCCGCGCCGGCCGGTCTGGCCGTGGACCTCGACCGCTACGCCGCACACTGCAGGTGGCTGGTCGACAACGGCTGCCACGGCGTGGGCCCCAACGGGTCCCTGGGCGAGTACTCGTCCCTGACCGACCGGGAACGCCGCGATGTGGCGCGTACCGCGATCGAAGCCGTCGACGGTTCCGGCACGGTCGTCGTCGGGGTGCACGGTGCAGGTTCGCACCAGGCCAGGCACTGGGCGGAGGTCGCGGCCGAGGACGGAGCGGACGGTGTGCTGTGCCTTCCGCCGACGATGTACCGCGCGAACCCGGGTGAGGTGATCGCGCACTTCGAGGCCGTGGCATCCGTCGGCCTGCCGGTGATGGTCTACAACAACCCCCTCGACACCAAGGTCGACCTGACCCCGGGGCTGCTCGCCGAGATCGCGCAGATCGACAACGTCGTCGCGGTGAAGGAGTTCTCCGGCGACGTACGGCGCGTGCTGGAGATCAAGGAGACGGCGCCCGGTCTCGAGGTGATCAGCGGCGCCGACGACGTCGTACTGGAGAGCCTGCTGATGGGCGCCACCGGTTGGTTCGCCGGCTTCCCGAACGTCTTCCCCGCGGAGTCGGCACTGCTGTTCGAACTGGCCACCACGGGCAAACTGGAGGAGGCAAGGGCACTCTACGAGCCGCTCGTCGCCGCGTTCCGCTGGGACAGCCGCACCGAGTTCGTCCAGGCGATCAAGTTCGGCATGGAACAGGTGGGCAGGTTCGGAGGCCCCTGCCGCCCGCCACGCGGTCCCCTGTCGCCGGCCCAACGCGACCAGGTCACCGCCGACATGGCCCGTGCGATCGCATCGCTCGAGAAGAGGTCCGCCTGATGCGCTCGGTCCGTACGATCAGCGCCGTCGACTCCCACACCGAAGGCATGCCCACCCGGGTGGTGACCGGCGGTGTGGGGCCGGTCCCCGGCACGACAATGGCCGAGCGCCGCCGCTACGCGGTCGAGCACCTCGATACGCTGCGCCGTTTCCTGGTCGACGAGCCGCGCGGACACGGAGCGATGAGTGGCGCGATCCTCCAGCCGCCGACCCGGCCGGACGCCGACTGGGGCGTGCTCTACATCGAGGTCAGCGGCTTCCTGCCGATGTGCGGACACGGCACCATAGGCGTCGCGACGGTCCTGGTCGAGACGGGCATGGTCACGGTGACCGAACCGGAGACCGTCGTACGCCTCGACACACCCGCCGGACTGGTCGAGGCCCGCGTCGCCGTCCGCGACGGTGTGGCCGAACGGGTCACTCTGCGCAACGTCGACTCGTTCGTCACCGAACTGAACGCGGTTGTCGAC
This sequence comes from Streptomyces sp. NPDC043812, assembly GCF_056436245.1. NCBI lineage: Bacteria > Bacillati > Actinomycetota > Actinomycetes > Kitasatosporales > Streptomycetaceae > Streptomyces > Streptomyces sp. NPDC043812. Next base: position 263,950 of record NZ_JBWKCY010000009.1, on the reverse strand, counting down.
GTCCCGGGTCTCGGCCTCGTCCCCTACGACATGGCGTACGGCGGAAACTTCTACGCCGTCGTCGAACTGGACCGGCTCGGGCTCCCGTTCGACCGGGCACGCAAGGACGACATCCTCGCAGCCGGTCTGTCGATCATGGAGGCGGTGAACGAGCAGGCACGGCCGGTGCACCCGGTGGATCCGCTCATCGGCGGCTGCAAGCATGTGCAGTTCCTGGCGCCGGGATCCGACGGCAAGCACTCGCGCAACGCGATGGCCATCCACCCGGGCTGGTTCGACCGCTCGCCCTGCGGCACGGGCACTTCGGCCCGGATGGCGCAGTTGCACGCGCGAGGAGAGCTGCCACTGGACACCGACTTCGTCAACGAGTCGTTCATCGGCACCACGTTCACCGGTCGCCTGGTCGGCACGACGGAGGTGGGCGGACTGCCCGCGGTCGTACCCGAGATCTCCGGCCGCGCATGGATCACGGGAACGGCGAGCTACCTGCTCGACCCCACCGACCCGTTCCCGCACGGTTTCGTCCTGTGACGCCGCGGCCGGAGGGCCGGACAACCGTGTGCGCCGGGCAGCTCAGGCTGCCCGGCGCACACGGACGGTTCGTGGTTCAGCGGGACGAGTCTTTTCGGCGGGCAGACCGTCCCGTGACCAGCCGGTTCAACTAGCGGCGGTGGTGGTGACGGCCCCAGGACTCGGTGTCGACGGTCGCACCGCGGTCGTCGCGCAGGGTCGCCTTGTCGGAGCCGTTGTCCCACACGTAGTTGCGGCGGTCCTGGAACAGGTCCGTGCGGGAGTCACGGCCGTTGCCGGTGTGGATGCGGACCGTTGCGCGGCCGGCGAGGCGGACGTCGTCGAAGCGGTAGCGGTCGCCGTCGCTGTTGCGCAGCGTCCAGCCGTCCAGATTCACCGAGCGGCGGCTGTTGTTGGTGACCTCGACCCACTCGCTGTTCAGAGAACGGTTGGAGCCGTTGTCGCGTCCGGGACTGTTCGCCTGGACGTCGCTGATCACCACACGGGACTGCTCGTGGTGGTGCCGGCCGCGGTCTCCGTCGTGCGCGGAGGCCGGCAGGGCGGCAGCAGAGACGACGGCTCCCGCCGCGAGAACGGTCGCGGCGATGCGGCGGGCGGTCGAAGAAGCAGACATAGGTGATGTCCCCTCAAGAACGGTGCCCCACCAGTTGGTACATGCTGGTGGAGGCGGTGCGGGTCCCGACCCGTCGTGGGCCGAGGACGCCAACTGTGGAGCTTCGGTGAAGCCCGCGACAGGTTGAACGACGCCGGTTGCCATTTGCGGACATTTCCGTAACTGTCAACTGCAAGGGCCACGCACCCGCAGCGGGCGTGACCCTGTCATCTCCTGACAGATGCACCCACCCCTTCAGTGATCAACAGCAACCGCTTGCACAGCCGGGCGCGCGAACGGTTCCGCCACCCGCCACGTCAGCCGGATGGCGGACGCTGACTTCGTAACGGCTGTTCCGCACGTTTCTTCGTACAACTGGCACGACCTCGCACACAGGGACGACACAACGAGGCGTCAACGCGTCGGGTTCGCCCGAGGAGCGCTCGACCGCGGTGCCACCGGATGGTTGAATCCCGGCGGAGAAATGGACCCGGAGCGTCGATGTCGACGCCGTCACCGCCCGCTCTCGGCATGATCGGACGCTCCAGGAGCGCACAGCCGAGGAGGTCGTCTCCCGCGCCTGCTCCGCGATGCCGCCGGAGGCGCCCGTGCTCTCAACGCCTGTCTGTCACCTGCTCGGTATCGAGGTTCCCCTCATCTGCGCCGCCTTCGGCCCCTGGGAGGAGGTGGGACTGGCGGCAGCGGTGTGCGAGGCAGGAGGGCTGGGAAGCCTGGGCACCGCCGCCCGTGCCGTCCCCGAACTCAAGGAGCAGTGGGCCGCGTTGCGGCAGCTGACGGATCGCCCGTTCGCGATCAACCACACCACGCGGCCGCTCGACGACTCCGCCTTCGAGGCCACGCTCGTGGAGCGCCCGGCAGCCATCTCGTTCCACCTTGCCGTCCCGCCCGACCTGATCGCCCGCGCCCACGATGCGGGCATCCTGTGGATCCAGCAGGTCACGGACGCGCGTCAAGCCGATGCGGCCCTGCAGGCGGGGGCCGATGTCCTTGTCGCGCAGGGCGGGGAGGCAGGAGGTCACGGAGGCGACGTCAGCACGATGGTGCTGGTGCCGCAGATCGTCGACATGGCGGGCGAAACCCCTGTCGTCGCCGCCGGCGGGATCGCCGACGGGCGTGGCCTGGCAGCGGCGTTGGCGCTGGGCGCGCAAGGTGCCCTGATGGGAACCCGCTTCCTCGCATCGGCGGAGATGAACGTGTCCGACGAATGGAAGCAGCGCATCGTCGCAGCGGATGCCGTGGACGCGGTAAAGGTGATCAACAACGAGCGGATCCTGCCTCCGTTCAACCGGCCCGACAGCTTCGGAGTGCCCCGGTCACTGCGTACGCCCCTGGTGGACGCCCTGCGTGACCATCCCGAACAGGTCGACCCGGCAGAGATCGTGCCGCGCGTGATGGAGGCCGTCCGCGGCGGACGCGGCGACGAGTACCTGCCTTTCACCGGACAGTCGACGGCACTCGTCCACGAGATCCTGCCGGCGGGCGAGATCGTGCGCAGAACGGTGCGTGAGGCGGAGGCCGCCCTCGGACGGGCGGCCCGCGCCGCCCGCCCGTGACCCCGAGCCGACCAGGGACCGCACGCAGGCCCGTCGCCGGGATGCCGAGCAGCCGCCGAGGGCACCCCACAGCGGCTGCTCGGCGCGTCGTCAGGCGAGCTCGACGAGGAGGTCGCCGCCTTCCACCTGCTGAATCGCGTTGATGGCGACCCGGGAGACGGTCCCGCCCTTCGGGGCCGTGATGGAGGCTTCCATCTTCATCGCTTCGATGGTGGCCACGGTGGCGCCCGCCTCGACGGTGTCGCCCTCGGCAACCGCCAGCGTGACCACACCGGCGAACGGTGCGGCGACATGGCCCGAATTGGACTTGTCGGCCTTCTCCGTCACCGGGATGTCGGAGGCCACCGCGGAGTCCCGCACCTGGATCGGCCGCAGTTGACCGTTCAGGGTGGACATCACCGTGCGCATGCCACGCTCGTCGGCCTCGCTGATCGCTTCCAGCTCGATCAGCAGCCGGACGCCGGGTTCCAGGTCCACCGTGTACTCGTTACCCGGGCGCAGGCCGTAGAAGAAGTCCTTGCTCTCCAGCACGCTGGTGTCGCCGTATGCCTGGCGGTGCGTCTCGAAGTCCTTCGTCGGCCCGGGGAACAGCAGCCGGTTCAACGTCGCCCGGCGGTCCTTCTCCAGCCGGTCACGGTCCTCGTCGGTCAGCTCCTGCGTCGGCCTGGGGCCGGCTCGGCCCTGAAGTGCCTTGGTGCGGAACGGCTCCGGCCACCCGCCCGGAGGGTTGCCCAGCTCACCGTGCAGGAAGCCGATGACCGAGTCGGGAAGGTCGAAGTTCTTCGGCTCCGCCTCGAAGTCCTGCGGCGACACCCCGGCCCCCACCAGGTGCAGCGCGAGGTCGCCGACGACCTTCGACGACGGGGTGACCTTCACGAGGTGGCCGAGGATCCTGTCGGCGGCGGCGTACATCGCCTCGATGTCCTCGAAACGGTCGCCGAGCCCGAGGGCGATGGCCTGCGTGCGCAGATTGGACAACTGCCCACCGGGGATCTCGTGGTGGTACACCCGCCCGGTCGGCGACGCCAGGCCCGCCTCGAACGGCGCGTAGATCTTGCGCACGCTCTCCCAGTACGGCTCCAGGTCACCGACGGCCTGCAGATCCAGTCCGGTCGGCCGGTCGGAGTGGTCGGTGGCGGCCACGATCGCCGACAGCGACGGCTGCGAGGTCGTGCCCGCCATGGAGGCGACCGCCCCGTCCACCGCGTCCGCGCCCGCCTGGATCGCGGCCAGATAGGTGGCGAGCTGGCCGCCCGCGGTGTCGTGGGTGTGGATGTGGACAGGCAGGTCGAACTCCCTGCGCAGCGCGGAGACGAGCTTCGCCGCGGCAGGGGCACGCAGCAGCCCGGCCATGTCCTTGATGGCCAGCACATGCGCGCCCGCGGCCACGATCTGCTCGGCGAGCCCCAGGTAGTAGTCCAGCGTGTACAGCTTCTCCCTGGGGTCGGAGAGGTCGGAGGTGTAGCACAACGCAACCTCGGCGACCGCCGATCCGGTCTCCCGCACGGCATCGATGGCGGGCCGCATCTGGCCGACGTCGTTCAGCGCGTCGAAGATCCGGAAGATGTCGACACCCGTCGCCGTGGCCTCTTCCACGAAGGCAGTGGTCACCTCGGTGGGGTACGGGGTGTAGCCCACGGTGTTGCGGCCGCGCAGGAGCATCTGCAGGCAGATGTTCGGCACCGCTTCACGCAGGTGGGCGAGGCGCTCCCAGGGGTCCTCGGCAAGGAAACGCAGTGCGACGTCGTAGGTGGCCCCGCCCCAGCACTCCAGCGACAGCAGCTGAGGCACCGTCTGCGCGACCACCGGGGCCACGGCGAGGAGATCCTTCGTCCGGACCCGGGTGGCGAGCAGCGACTGATGCGCGTCACGGAACGTGGTGTCGGTGACGCCGATCGTCGGCGAGGCCCGCAGCCATTGCGCGAAGCCCTCGGGGCCGAGCTCGACGAGCTTCTGCTTGGAGCCGGCGGGTGGCGGGGTGTCGGGCAGCCGCGGCAGCTTGGTGGTCGCATCGATCAGATGCGGCCGCTCACCGTGAGGCTTGTTCACCGTGACGTCGGCGAGGTAGGTGAGCAACCGCGAACCGCGGTCGGCGGAGTGCCGGGCGGTCAGCAGGTGCTGCCGCTTCTCGATGAACGACGTGGTGACCCGCCCGGCCTGGAAGTCCGGATCGTCGAGCACCGCCTGCAGGAAGGGAATGTTCGTGGACACACCGCGGATACGGAATTCGGCCACGGCGCGCCGCGCGCGGCCGACGGCGGCGGAGAAGTCCCTGCCGCGGCACGTCAACTTGACCAGCATCGAGTCGAAGTGCGCGCTGATCTCCGTGCCGGCGTGGGCCGTGCCGCCGTCCAGGCGGATACCGGAGCCGCCCGGCGAACGGTAGGCGCTGATCATGCCCGTGTCCGGTCGGAAGCCGTTGGCCGGATCCTCGGTGGTGATCCGGCACTGGAGCGCGGCACCGCGCAGCTGGACGGTCTCCTGGGCCAGCCCGAGGTCCGCCAGCGTCTCGCCGGCGGCGATCCGCAACTGCGACTGGACGAGATCGACATCGGTGACCTCCTCGGTCACCGTGTGCTCGACCTGGATCCGCGGGTTCATCTCGATGAACACGTGCCGGCCGTCGGGGTCGAGGAGGAACTCGACGGTGCCCGCGTTGCGGTAGCCGATCTGGCGCGCGAACTTCACGGCGTCGCTGCAGATCCGCTCGCGCAGCTCCGGGTCGAGGTTGGGCGCGGGCGCGAGCTCGATCACCTTCTGGTGACGACGCTGCAGCGAGCAGTCGCGCTCGAACAGGTGGATCACGTTGCCTGCACCGTCGGCGAGGATCTGCACCTCGATGTGGCGAGGCTCGACGACGGCCTTCTCCAGAAAGACGGTCGGGTCGCCGAACGCGGACTCCGCCTCGCGCGCCGCCGCCTCGATGGACTCGCGCAGCGTGCCGGCATCCTCGACGCGCCTCATCCCGCGGCCACCGCCACCGGCGACGGCCTTGACGAACACCGGGAAGCCGAGGTCTTCCGCGGCCCGGACCAGTTCGTCCACGTCGGTGGAGGGCTGCGAGGAACCCAGCACGGGGACGCCGGCCTCACGTGCCGCGGCCACCGCGCGCGCCTTGTTCCCCGTCAGTTCGAGGATCTCCGCGCTCGGGCCGACGAACGTGATGCCCGCACGTTCGCATGCGCGCGCGAGGTCGGGGTTCTCGGACAGAAAGCCGTATCCGGGGTAGACCGCGTCCGCCCCCGCCCTGATCGCGGCACGGACGATCTCCTCGACGGAGAGATAGGCCCGTACGGGGTGTCCCGGTTCGCCGATCTCGTACGCCTCGTCGGCCTTCAGCCGGTGCAACGAGTTGCGATCCTCGTGCGGGAACACGGCGACGGTTCTCGCGCCCAGCTCAAAGCCGGCGCGGAACGCGCGAATGGCGATCTCCCCACGGTTGGCGACGAGCACCTTGCGGAACATGCGCGATCCTTTCTGTCCCCCGGTACGAACACAACGTGTCGGCGACGGGCTGCTGGTAAAGCACGAGGGCCGACGGCGGCCGTCGTTCTGGTGGGACGGCGACGAGTGGTGCAGGTAGAGGACGTTCGCGTCGCCGTAGCGGGCACCGTAGTCCTCGGTCCTGCGGTCGTCTCCGGTCGTCCCAGGAGGTGGACGTCGTCGCGGCGAGTCGCCCGCGGCTCACGCCGTTTTGTCCCGGTCCGGGCCGTCAGTCTTGCAGCGTCCTCCTGTCGGACGGGCGATTCGGTGCGGCTGCCGCCGCCGGGTTCGACCAGGTCGTTCACGTGGCGACGCCTGCCCCGATGCCGTCGGAAGCATGCAGCAGAACGTAGCGGCACGCTCCGGCTACGGCTCGAGCACCCCCGGCCGGCGGCCGCCCGCCCGGCCTTCACGGGCGGATGGCACCCGCCCGGCGCAGACAGGGCGACGCCGGTGCCACCACCAAAAGTCGTGGCCGACCAGCGTACCCGCCGGTATCGTCCGGGCTCCTGACCGGCCGCTTCGGCGGCCCTTTCGTGCGGAGAGCAACTCATGACCAGCCCGCCGGCAACGACAACCCTGTGGCGCCCGACCGGGCCCGCGGAGTTGGACCTGGTCCGGGAACTGAACTGGCGCGCCTGGCCACCCCGCCTGCCCGAGCAGCCGATCTTCTACCCGGTCCTCGACGAGGACTACGCGATCAAGATCGCGAGGGACTGGAACGTGAAGCACGACGGGGCCGGCTTCGTCACCCGTTTCGAGGTCGGGTCGGAATTCCTGCGGCGGTACCCGGTCCGCCAGGCCGGTGGACGGACCATCCTCGAGCTGTGGGTTCCGGCCGAAGAGCTCGACGAGTTCAACTCCCACATCGTCGGCGAGATCCACCTGGTCCACGAGTTCCGCTGAGACACCGGCCGTCCCACACGTGCGGCAGTCCGCTGAGACACCGGCCGTCCCGCGCCTGCGGGCGGTCCGCTACGACAGCGTGCCGGCGACCACGGAGGCCGCTTCCGCGATCAGCTTGTTGTCGTGGTCGTCGTCCTCCTTGCCGCGGTTCGACATGATCGCCATGACGATGGGTGCGCTGTCGGGCGGCCACACCACGGCGATGTCGTTGCGGGCGCCGTAGCCGCTGCCGGTGCCGGTCTTGTCGCCGACCGCCCAGCCCTTGGGCGTCCCGGCCCTGATGAGCTCGGCTCCGGTGGTGTTGGTCTTCAGCCACTCCGTGAGCTGTGCTCGTTCGGCCTTGCCGAGGACGTCCCCGAGCACGAACGCGCGCAGGTCCCCGGCCAGGGCCCGCGGCGTGGTCGTGTCCCGCGTGCTGCCCGGGGCCCAGCGGCTCAGCTCGGGCTCGCGGCGCTCCATCCGGGTGACGTCGTCACCCAGCTCCTCGAGTGCGGCGTCGAGGCCCCGGGGTCCGCCCAGTTGGTCGAAGAGCAGGTTGGCCGCGGTGTTGTCGCTGTAACGGACGGCTGCGTCGCACAGCGCGGCCAGGCTCATCCCGGTCCCTACGTGCTTCTCGGTCACGGGAGAGTTGGCGATCAGGTCGCCCTTGGAGTACGTGATCACCCGGTCCATCCCGCTGAGGGAGTACTTGCGCAGCACGGCACCGGCTGCCAATGCCTTGAACGTCGAGGCGTAGGCGAACCGCTCGCCGTCGCGGTAGGCCAGTTCGCGCCCGGTGCCGGTGTCGACGGCGTAGACGCCCAGCCGCGCGTCGTACGTGCGCTCGAGCTCCTTCAACTCGCGGGCGTACGTCTCGGCAGCCGCTGTCGGCCTCGTCGTCTTCGCGGACGGAGACGACGCCGCGGCCGGGGAACCGTCCTGGCCGCAGGCGGCGAGCGGAACGAGAGCGAGCGTGGCGAGCGCGCCCAGGAGAGCGTGCCGGACACGGGCGTGATGCATGGTCGTACCTCCGGGGCGCCGCGCAAGCGGGCGCGTGGGGGATGGGGTGACACGGCCATCCCGGTGCGTGGTCATGAGTGCCGGGACAACCTTCACCTTCCGCCGCTCATGCGGTCCACTACGTCACCGCGCGTTTCGCGCCGATCCTGCTCCCGATGCGCACGGGCCCACCTACTTGGGGCCCACGCAGAGAACGCTCGACTCGGACTTCCCTATCTTGAAGCCCTCCCTGTCGTCACCGAGCTGCCAGTACTCCTCGATGGTGTAGGTGTCCGAGGTGCCGGGTACGTCGTCGCAAGCGTCGGTCGCCTCTCCGGGGAAGACCTGGAGAATCCTGCCGTCGGCCTCGTCGGATTCACAGCGGACCGCCACGAGTTCCTCGTCCGCGCTCACGCAGGCACCGACGGCCGGGTAGGGATCCGGGCCTTCCAAGATGACGCCGACTATGAGCGCCACGACCACGGGAAGGCCGAGGGCCAGGACGAGCCTGTTCGATCGGTGGGGCGGCTGGGGTGCGGCTGCCTGCGACTCGGGCCGGTTGGTCGCTGCCTGCGGCTGCGGCTCGGTGGGCGCGGCCTGCGACTCGGGCTGGGTCGTCGCTGCCTGCGGCTGCGGCTCGGTGGGCGCGGCCTGCGGCTGCGACTGAGGTCTGTCCATGGAGCGCATCCTGGCAGGCCGCCATATCCCCCGGCGCGCTTATGCGGGGGCGTAGACTCGGCCCCATGAGCCGACGACGACATTGATCCACCGCAGCAGGTCCGGGAACGGACTGCCGTGGGCCGCCGCGCGGATGAGCACCCGGCGACCCCCGTCCGTTCCCCAGAAGGACCACACGCATGCTCACCGATTCGTCGTGCCCGCCCGACCCCGGCGTCCGCAGTCTTGAGCGAAAGCTCTACGCCTACGCCGGACTTGAGGACTTCGTCCTCCTCTACCCGCTCTACGCCCTGCTCTTCGCCGAGAACGGGCTGACCACCGCCGAGATCTCCTCCCTCTTCGCCATCTGGTGCATCGTCGGACTGCTGGTCGAGGTGCCGTCGGGCGTATGGGCCGATGCCGTGTCCCGGCGCACGATGATGGCCGTCGGACCGCTGTTGTCCGCTGCCGGATTCGGGCTGTGGGCGCTGACACCGTCGTACGCCGCCTACGCCGCCGGGTTCACGCTGTGGGCCGTCGGCGGCTCCCTGCGCTCCGGCGCCATGGAGGCCCTGGTCCACGACGAGCTCGAACGGCTCGGCGCGGCCGACCGCTACGGCAGGGTCATGGGCAGGGCCGCCGCGGTGAGCATGGGCGCGACCGCCGCAGCGACGGCTGCCGCCGCGCCCGCCCTCGCGTTCGGCGGGCACGCTCTGCTCTGGGGCGCGAGCATCGGCACCTGCCTGCTGTGCGCGGCGGTCGGCGCGATACTCCCCGAACACCGCGTCGCCCGCGCGCACGCCGAACGGCCCGACTATCTCGCTACGTTGCGTTCCGGACTCACCGAGGTGCGCGGCAGCCGTGCCGTCAGGCGGGCGATGGCCCTCGCCGTCGTGATCACCTCGCTGTGGGGGGCACTCGACGAGTACGTGCCGCTGTTGGCCGCTTCCACGGGTGTCGCGACCGCGTACGTGCCGCTGCTGGTGCTCCTGGTGTGGGTGGGCGTGACGCTCGGTTCGCTGTTGGTGACCCCCGGCGAACGGCTTTCCCCCCGCGCGCTCGGCGCGATGGTCGCGGCTGCCGCGGTGGCGCTCGCGGCGGGAGCGCTGTCGGGCACGGTCGGCGGATTCGCCCTGCTCGGCGCCGCGTTCCTGGTCTTCCAGCTCGCCGACGTGCTGGCCGACGTACGCCTCCAGGCGGCGATCACCGGCCCGAGCCGGGCGACCATCACGTCACTGACAGGCCTTGGCACGAACGTCGCGTCTCTGATGGCGTACGGCGCCTATGCGGCGCTGTCACCGCACGCGTCGCACGGCGCGGTGTTCGCGCTGCTGGCAACGCCGTACCTGCTGGTGGCCGTTGCTCTGGCCAGGCCGCTGCCGGCACAGGCGACAGCCGGTGAGGAGGTTCCCTAGGTGTCCCTAGGGGGTGTCTTGTGGATCAGGCCGGATCAGTGAGTGGGGGTCCCCCACGCCCGCAGGGCGTAGGGGGAGGGTCTGGTGCCGTGGATCCCAAGGCGGAGGTGGGCCCCCTCCGGCGGATCTTTGCGGGCCCGCGACGCACCCCCATGCCCTGTGGATGCCGAGGCAGTTGCCTCATGGATTTGGCGTCGGCGAGCCCGGTCGGATAGGAAGCTTGCATGCTAAGAGGCAGCAAGGTGGGGCTCAGGGCCCGGCACGAGGACGACATCCCGATCCTGCGGACTGAGCTCTACGACGACGTGGTCAACGCCTCACGGGCCGAAGGCGGGCCGTGGCGGCCGATCACGCCCGGCTCGCAGGATCCACGGCTGGTGGTGGACGACAAGGAGCAGGGGCACGTCCCGTTCTCCGTGGTGGAGTTGGACGGCGGCACGCTGGTCGGCACCGCGACATTGTGGGGCATCGACAACCACAGCCGGTCCGCGCACATCGGCCTCGGGCTGCTGCCGTCCTCTCGCGGCAAGGGCTACGGCACCGACGTGGTCGCGGTGCTGTGCCACTACGGTTTCGTCGTGCGCGGCCTGCAGCGGCTGCAGATCGAGACGCTGTCGGACAACGCCGCGATGCTGCGCTCCGCCGAGCGCAACGGCTTCGTCCGCGAAGGGGTACTGCGCTCCTCGGCCTGGGTCCTGGGCGAGTTCCTGGACGAGGTACTGCTCGGGCTCCTCGTCCAGGACTGGAAGCCTGACTCGAAGGGCTAGGGTCTGCCCCGAGGAACCCAACGGCCACCGCGCCGCCCGCACTTCGGCAGATGCGGCTTCAGCCGGGACCACTCCCCCCATGCGTCAAGTCTCCACACCCCATCCTCATGCCACCGACCCGAAGCCGCGATGGGCCTATGATCCGCCGGACATGCCCTGGACAAGGCACCGCGTGCACGCGCGCCTGGCGCTGCCGACGAGAGAGCCCCGGCCGGTCGGGGGAACCGGCCGGGGCCGCATGTGGTGACAACGGAGGGCGGTCGCCTCCCGGCGAAGGGCTCCATGGGGCTTCAGCCGAACGATCTTCCCCATGGGCAATAGGTGAGGCCCGAGGACACTGTCCCCTCCGCGGTCACATGTAGATGAACCTTCAATCGACGCGGATTGTTCCCGGACGTCGATCCGCGCCGCCCGAAGGACTCGGGCGGCGCCACGCAGAAGGTCGCGGGCCGCCGGAGTGTGGCGAGCCGCGCCGGGGCGCAGCGACCCGCGCCGCCGCAGGCGAGAGCGCGCAACGCGCGTCTGCCGCAGGCGTGAAATTCGCACACTCCCCGTAGTGATCCGACCCCACAGCGCCGCCTCTCTGTGATGCCGCGCATAGGAGCCACGTCACCTCCTAGGGCGGGTAGTGGAAACCACACCCATGACAGACCGGGCAAATGCCCTGGAGCTGATCCTTTGGCGCATTGTTCCGTAGTGGGGTAGTAGGTCACATTCTTGCGCCGGGTTCGAACTGCCCCTAACCATGGCTGACGTTCCGGGGAGCCAGTGCCGGGGCCGGGCACATTCCGCCCGGTCAACCGCTCCGGCCCCTACGCGGAGACCTTCTCCGTGTACCGCCGATCGCGACCATGGTCGGCCTCCCCATGACGTCCCCCGTTTGGAGAGTCCCTTCCGTATGACCGCCGCCACGCAGACCATCGCCACCCGTACCGCCCGACTCCGCAAGCTCTCTGTCACCGGACTGGCCACCGCGGGCGCCGCAGCACTGGCGCTCACCCTGGCCCCCTCGCCGGCGCAGGCCGCTCCGGTCACCGAGAGCGCGTCGAAGGCCACGGTCGCGACGGCCGAGGCCTCGACGGCGAAGAAGGACAAGCCCAAGAAGGCCAAGGCGAAGAAGAACTACGCCGACAACCTCGACGGCTGGATCAAGGAATCGCTGGACATCATGAAGTCCGAGGGCATCCCCGGCAGCTACGAGGGACTGCACCGCAACATCATGCGTGAGTCCAGCGGCAACCCGAACGCCATGAACGACTGGGATATCAACGCGCAGAACGGCACCCCGTCCAAGGGCCTGCTGCAGGTCATCCAGCCGACGTTCGACGCGTACCACGTCGACGGCACCCCGCACGAGCTGACCGACCCGGTGGCCAACATCACCGCGGCCGCCAACTACGCCGCCGACAAGTACGGTTCCATCGACAACGTCGACTCCGCGTACTGATCCGCTCTTCCGGAGTCGTTCGGCACCCGCGGCCCCGCCCTTCATGGGCGGGGCCGCGTCGTCGTTGCCGGACGGTGGCCGGTCAGCGCCCGGCGTCGAGCAGGGAGCGGGCCCGCAGCCGGGCCTCCCGGAAGGCGTCGGGGAAGACCCGCAGGCCGTGCGCGACGAGCGCCCCCTCATGCAGGAGCATCAGGGCCCGGCCCAGTGACTCCGGCTGCTCAGCGCCACTGTCGCGGGCGAGGTCGGTGAAGAGCCGGAGCATCCAGGCCTTCTGACCGGTGATCAGTGGGTACGCGGGGTGCTGTGGGTCACTGATCTCGGCATGGGCATTGACCATGCTGCAGCCGCGGTCGCCGCGCTCCCCCGCCCACACCCGGGATGCGTCGAAGACCGCGAGGACGCGATCCGCCGCCGCGGGGCCGGCCTCGTCGAGCCGGCCGGCGAGAAACGCGCGCCACGCCTCGTCGCGGGCCGCGAGGTACTCGACGACCAGCTGGTCCTTGGATCCGAACCTGTCGTAGAGGGTCTTCTTGGTGACACCCGCCTCCGCCGCGATCAGGTCCACGCCGACGGCGTGGATCCCGCGCTCGTAGAAGAGCCGCGACGCCGCCCCCAGGACGCGGAGGGCGCCTTTCGTCATGACGATCCGGTGCACGGCCGGGGTGTGGTCCATGACATCGAGTATACCGATCTGTATAGTGAAGCCGAGTAGACCGATCTGTATACCTAGCAGCGTCCACCGGTGGTGACGCCATGAACGTCCTTCTCCCCATCGCGTTCGTGCTCTGCTGGAGCTCCGGATTCATCGGCGCCAAGCTCGGCGCGGGCAGCGCCGCCGCGGTCACCGTGCTCATGTGGCGTTTCCTGCCGCTCACCGTCCTGCTGGCCCTCTTCTCCGCACTGTTCGCACGAACCGCCTGGCAGGGCATCACGCGGCGCGACGTCCTGCGGCAGACGGTGATCGGCACCCTCTCGCAGAGCGGATATCTCCTCACCGTCTACTGGGCGATCGAGCTCGGCGTCTCCAGCGGCACCACTGCCCTGATCGACGGGACGCAGCCGCTGGTTGCCGGCGCGCTGGCCGGACCGCTGCTCGGACAGTACGTCTCCGCTCGGCAGTGGACGGGGCTGTTCCTGGGTGTGGCGGGCGTCGCCGTCGTCACGCTCGCCGACGCGGCGGCCGTCGAGGGCGTCGCGGCAGCGGCCTACGCGGTGCCGTTCCTCGGGATGCTGTCGCTGGTGGCGGCCACGTTCGTGGAGGGCCGGACGCGTCGGCCGGTGGCCCCGTCGGTCTCCCTGACCATTCACTGCGCGACCAGCGCCGTCGTCTTCTCCGTCCTCGCCGTGGCGCTGGGCGCCGCGTCGCCGCCTGCCGAGGCCTCGTTCTGGACGGCGGTCGGATGGCTGGTGGCCCTGGCCACGTTCGGCGGCTACGGCCTCTACTGGCTGGTGATGCGACGCTCCGGGGTCACCCACGTCAACACCCTGATGTTCCTCATGGCACCCGTGACAGCCGTGTGGGGCGCGATCATGCTCGGCGAGCCGTTCGGGGTGCAGACGGCCGCGGGTCTCGCCCTCGGACTCGCCGCGGTGGTGGTCGTGCGACGCGGCGCGCCGCCGGCGGCGGACAGGGCGAAGGACGACCTCAGCGCCGTCCGCGGAACCGGCTCAGCACGCGGCGCGCCTGGGCCCGCCTCCTCGGGTCGGCTGCCGCGCGGCGCGCTGCCGCAACGGTCCTGCGGCCCTGAGGGCTGCGGCCGAACTGCTTGATTCGCGTCATCAGGCCTGACACGGCGCCTCCTGTGCTGGGCAACGACCCGGTGTCCGACCGGGCTTGCGGACGTTGTTCGTGAAGTCGCCTACCCCGCACCGTGGATGGGATGCGCCGCGTCTCCGCGTGAGTACCCGTACTCAGGACGGCCCCCGCAGCGCCGGGTAGCGTCCCGGGCGGGAACAGAGTGCGGGACGAGAGGTCGGGTGCACGGCGCGATGCAGCCTTTGCGAGCCGGTGATCCGCGTGAGGTGGGCGGCTACCGCGTCGAGGCGCGGATCGGCGAGGGCGGGATGGGCAGCGTCTTTCTGACCCGTTCGCGCGGCAACCGGCCGCTGGCGCTCAAGGTGATCCGTTCCGAGCATGCGCAGGACGATTCGTTCCGCGCACGGTTCGCCCGGGAGGTGGCGGCCGCCTCGCGGGTGGCCGGCTATCACCTGCTGCCCGTACTGGACTACGACGTACAGGGCACGCAGCCGTGGATGGTCACGGAGTACAAGCCGGGTCCGACCCTGCACGACGTCCTGAACCGGTTCGGTCCTCTGCCCCCGCACACGGTGCTGCAACTCGCCGGCTGTGCGGCGCTGGCCCTGGACGCCGTGCACGCGGCGGGCTTCGTCCACCGTGACGTCAAGCCGAGCAATCTGCTGATCACCGCGGACGGGCCCTGGCTGATCGACTTCGGGATCGCCCGCGCGACAGAGGCCACACAGCTCACCGTGACCGGCGGCCTGATCGGGACCCCTCAGTTCATGTCGCCCGAGCACGCCCTCGGCCAGGAGCCGACCGCGGCGTCCGACGTGTTCGCCCTGGCACTGGTCGCGGCCGTCGCGGCAACCGGCCGCCATCCCTACGGCGAGGGTCCGGGCCTCGGCATCGCCGCGCTCATCGCGGCCGGCACGGACCGGCCGCCGGGGCTCGACGTCTGCCCGCAGCCGGTGCGGACGGTCCTTCATGACGCGCTCGCGCCCAGCCCCACCGACCGCCCCACCGCCGCGGAGTTCGCGCGCCTGTGTGCCGAGCGGTCCGGTCGGCCGCTGGGCGAACTCGACGACTGGCTGCCGGAGAACGTCAGTGGTCATCTCGCGGCCGTCGCCGCCGAAGCCTCCTCGTGGCTGACCGCCGCTCCGCCGGCCCCGACCGAGGCGGACCGGACCCCGCAACCCGCGGATGCGGCTGCCGTACAGCCGGCGGCGCCCGGCGTGTTCGGGCCGCCTCCACCGGTCGACGCGTCAGAGACTGCCCCGCACCGGGCCGGGCGACCGCGGGCACGGTCCGTCGCCGTCGCCGGTGGCGTGGCGGCAGCCGCCCTGGCGGCCCTGTCGGCGTGGGCGATGCAGCAAGGCGACGGCCCGGACAGGTCCACAGGCCGTCCTCATCCGGCCACCTCGCCGCCCTCGTCCGGCGCCGCCCCGACTCCCCCGGTCACGCCCACCCCGCAGGCGCCGGAGGGCTACCGGCTCCTCTTCGCGAACAGACCCTTCACGTTCGCGCCTCCGCCCACTCCCGAGCAGTGGAACATCATCGACTTCGACATCCCCCAGGCGACGTTGTTCGAGCAGGGCAGCCTCCAGGGTCCCGGCGAACTGATGTACAGCACCGACGGAATCCTCGGCAGCATCTTCTCCGTCACAGGCCCGCGGACCACGGTGTGCGACCGCGCCGAAGAGACGGCCACGATCCCCCACCCACTGCCCGCCGCGGAACTCCGCAACGGCCGCATCCTCAAGGCGGGCACGCTGCTGTGCTCCATCACGTCCAACGACAACGTCGCCGAGGTACTGATCACGGACGTCGTCCCGGGCGACCGGCTGCCCACCTACAAGGGGCAGGTCACCCTCTGGAAACGCCCGGCCTGATCGCACCTCGCCGCACGCACGGGCACGACACGGCAACGGTCACGGGACCTGGACGCCGATGAGGCACGTGTCGTCGTCGGTGTCCGACTTGCTGTGGGTGAGCAGCCTGTCCAGCCGGCGTTCGAGCGAGGCCGCCGAGACCTGCGCCGTGGCGAGCAGTTGAGCGAGCGAATCGTGCACGGCCGTGTCCCTGCGTTCGACGAGGCCGTCGGTGTACATCAGCAGGGTGTCGTCCTTCTCGAGCTGGACCTCACCCTCCTCGTACTCGGTTTCCGCGAGCGCGCCGAGGAGCATCCCGCGGAGCAGCGGCAGCGTGGTCGCGTCCTGTCCGCGGACCAGTATTGGTGGCAGGTGGCCGGCCCTCGCCCAGCGCAGGATGCGTGTCCGCGGGTCGTACAGGCCGCACACGACGGTGGCGGTGACCTGTTCGGAGAGGTGGTGCGCCACGATGTTGAGCCAGGACAGCAGCTGGCCCGGACCTGCGCCGGTGACGGCGAGACCGCGCATGGCGTTGCGCAGGACCACCATTCCGGTCGCGGCCTCGATGCCGTGTCCGGCGATGTCCCCGACACAGAGCAGGATCTGCCGGGACGGGAGCACCACCGTGTCGTACCAGTCGCCGCCCACCAGCGACTCCGTCTCCGCGGGACGGTAACGCACGGCGACGCGCAGACCGGGGGCGTCGAGCGGGCCCCGGGCCGGCGGCATGATGGCGTGCTGGAGTTGCAGCGCCAGGCGGTTGCGCTCCGCCGACTCCTGTTCCGTGTGCGCGAGTTGGTCGCGTGTGGCGGCGAGGGCCACCTCCGTCCAGTGCTGGGAGGAGATGTCCTGGTAGGCCCCGCGCACGGCGAGGAGACGGTCGTCGGCGCCGAGGACGGGTTCGGCGATGACCCGGATGTGACGCGTGACGCCGTCGGGGCGCTGGAGGCGGAAGGCCGTCGACGTGGCACGGCGGTGGTGCAGCACCGCCTGGAGGAACCGGCCGATGGCGACGGCGTCGTCCTGATGGGCGTGATCGGCGAGGTCCTGCAGCGACACCGGCCTGTCGGTGCCCGAGCGCCCGTACATGGCGAACAGCTGCCCGTTCCAGGTGATCTCGCCCGTGACGAGGCTCTCCTCGAAGCCGCCGATGCGGCCGAGGCGCTGGGCATGCTGGAGGAGGCTCGCGAGCCGTGCGGCCTCGTCCTCGATCCGCCAGATGAGCAACACGCTGCTCCCGTGCCGGCTGATGCTGAGGTCGGCGACGGACGCGAGGGGAACCTGGTCGACGAGGGCGGTGAGCGTCATGCGCTCCGCGCGGAAGGGCTCTCCGGTGGCGTAGACGCGTTCGATCTTCTCGAAGAGTTCGCTGTCGCCCGCGGCCATGGGATAGGCCTCCAGGAGCAGGGCTCCGTTGACGGCGCTGCGGGGCCGTCCCGCCGGGTCGACGAAACGGATGTTGGCGTGGCGGATCCGGAAGTCGCCGAGACCGCCCTCGTCGTCGAGGTGCGGCGTGAGGACGAGTGCCGCGTCGTACAGGCCGTCGGCCAGATCGGCGAGTTCGGAGACGTCCGCCGTTTCACGGGCGGCCTCGACCACCCCGCCGGGCGGAGGGCCGCTCTCCAGGGTGTGGGCGCACAACTCCGCCAGGGCTTCGATCTGGCGCGATATGACGGGGGAAAGCGGCAGGAGTGGCTGAGGCCAGCAGATCTCCAGGACACCGTGTATGCGCCCGCCCGTCCCGGCGGGCAGCGCGACCCGCCCGCCCCCGCGAAGCTCCTGGTGGCCTATCGAGGGCAGACCGCCCTCGAGCAGAGTGGAGATGTTCACGGCACGCCGCTCGCCGAGGGCCTGGCGGGCGACGGTCGCGACGCCTGGTGGCACGTAGCGCCAGCGCCCTGCTTCGTCGGCGCTGAATCCGGCGTGCCCGCTCAGTGTGAGGGAGGCGTCCGATCCGGCGGTCCAGACGGCCACGGCCGTCGCCCCGAGAGGGATCAGGGCGTGCTGGAGCAGGGATTCGGCGACGGCCTGCGTATCGCCGGCGGACAGTGCCGCGCTTTCGGCAGTGCGCATACGGACGGCGACGGATCTGTCCGGTCCGTCCTGCGGCGTGAGGGCTCCGCTCGCCTGCCGGAGGAACTCGTCGGCGAGGTCGGTGACGTTGTCACGGGCGGCCTGGTTGACGATGTCGGCGGCCAGCTCCAGCCGTGACAGCCCTGCCTGGTCGGCGAGTTCGGCCAGTTGATGTGCTGCCTGCGCCGGACCGCACCGGAGCCGTTCGATCATGATCCCCTTGGCCAGCTCGACGAGGGCACGCCCGTCGGCCGCGGCGTGGGCCGCCCTCACCTCGGCTCGGAGTCGTTCCACCGTGGCGGCCAGACGCCCGACGACCGACGGCCGCGCAGGCAGGTCGTCCCCCGGCGCGTCGGCCGGGCCCTGGCGGGCCGGCGACGGGACGGCCCCGGCAGACGCTGGTGTTGCGAGTTCTGCTCGCGGAGCGACGAGCGGTGCACCGGCAGGCGGCGCGCCGGGGCCTGAGCTCGGGCCCGTGGCCGGCAGTCGGTCGGCACCGGCGGTGCGGATCACCGCCGCCATGGAGAGGTCCTGGTCCCGCAGCGGGTCAGGGGGCAGCGGCGCGTCGTCCCCGTCGGGGGCTCCGTCGTGTTCACGAGCGCTCAAGCGCTGGCTCCTCGGTGGGACGGCGGCGTGCCGTGAAGATGGAGGGGATGCGGCCTACCTACGCAGGGGCATGGGGCCAGTCGTTCGGATCAGGCGGACTGGCCGACGTTCAGCCATCGCCGGATGCCGGCCACGAGGTCGTCGGCATCCACGGGCTTGGTGACGTAGTCGCTGGCGCCGGAGGCAAGGCTCTTCTCCCGGTCGCCGGGCATCGCCTTGGCGGTGACGGTGATGATCGGCAGGTCCGCATGCGCCGGCATCCGGCGGATCTCGGTGGTCGCCGCATAGCCGTCCATCTCGGGCATCATCACGTCCATCAGGATCAGGTCGATCTCGGGATGCTCGGCGAGCGTGTCGATCCCCTTGCGGCCGTTCTCGGCGTGCAGGACCTGCATGCCGTGGAGTTCCAGAATGCCGCTGATCGCGAAGAGGTTGCGGGCGTCGTCGTCGACCACGAGAACCGTACGTCCACGGAGACTGTCGTCCCCGGTCCGCGGCGCCGGTGCACCGTCATCCTCGCCCCGCACCAACGGGACGACGTCGCCGGGCTGTTCGGCCAAGAGGTGCAGCGTGATCCGTTCACGGAGTTCGTCCAGGCTGGACAGCAGCTCCAGGGGCCGCTCCTGCGCTCGCGCCTGCAGTGTCCGCTCGTGGCCGGCGTCGAGGCGACGGTTGTTGTGCGCGAGTACGGGGACGGTCCGCAGCGCGGTGTCCCCGTCCATCGCGTCGAGGAAGCGCAGCGCTTCGCTGTTGGCCATGTCCAGTTCGAGCACGACGCAGTGGAACGGTGCCGTTGCCAGGGCCCCGGCGGCGTCCTGCGGTCCCACTGCCGCGATCAGCTCGATGTCGTCGTGCTCGCGGCTGTCGGTGAGTTCGGCGACAGCGCTCTCGGCGACGAGGGACAGCAGGCCCCGGGGGCGTTCCTCGATGACGAGCAACCGGCGCGGGGCCCGCTGCCCGGAACCGGCACCGACCGGCCTGTGACGGTCGGACGGTTCGGTGTGCGCGGCTGTGCCGGCGGTGGGGTCGGCCGGTGCGCGGAAGGCCTGCGCCTGGAAGTCGGCGCGCGCGACGGGCAGGTAGAGGGTGAAGGTGCTGCCCTCACCGGGTGTGCTCTCGGCGGTGAGGGCACCGCCGAGCAGCAGGGCGATCTCACGGCTGATGGACAGGCCCAGTCCCGTACCGCCGTATTTGCGGCTGGTGGTGCCGTCCGCCTGCTGAAACGCTCCGAAGATGGCTTCGAGCTGCTGTTCCGCGATGCCGATGCCCGTGTCCTTGACCCGGAAAGCCACGACGGCGCCGCCGCGGTGGACGGGGCTGGGCAGCTCGCTGTCGGAGGCCGGCTCGATGCGCAGCTCCACGCTGCCGCGTTCGGTGAACTTGACCGCGTTGGAGACCAGGTTCCGCACGACCTGTCTCAACCGGGAGTCGTCGGTGAGCAGGTCGAACGGCACTCCGGGCGCGGTGGTGATCGTGAAGTCGAGGCTCTTCTGCGCGGTCATCGGGCGGAACGTGGCGTCGATGTAGTCGAGCAGCTGCCGCAGTTCGACGACTTCGGGGTTGACGTCCATCTTTCCGGCCTCGACCTTCGACAGGTCGAGGATGTCGTTGATCAGCTGGAGCAGGTCGGAGCCCGCGGAGTGAATGATGCCCGCGTACTCGACCTGCTTGGGCGTGAGGTTGCGGGTCGGGTTCTGTGCGAGCAACTGGGCGAGGATCAGCAGGCTGTTGAGCGGTGTCCGCAGCTCGTGGCTCATGTTGGCGAGGAACTCGGACTTGTACTTGGACGCCAGGGAGAGCTGCTGTGCGCGGTCCTCCAGTTCCTGCCGCGCCTGCTCGATCTCGAGGTTCTTGCCTTCGATGTCGCTGTTCTGGGAGGCCAGCAGTGCGGCCTTCTCCTCCAGTTCCGCGTTGGACCGCTGCAGTTCGTCCTGCTGGACCTGCAGCTCCTCGGACCGGGACCGGAGTTCGCCGGCGAGGCGCTGCGACTCGCCGAGCAGTTCGTCGGTACGGGCGTTGGCGACGATGGTGTTGACGTTGACGCCCACGGTTTCCATGAGCTGTTCGAGGAAGTCCCGGTGCACCGGGGCGAAAGCGGTGAACGAGGCGAGTTCGATGACGCCGAGCACCTGGTCGTCCACGACGATGGGCAGCACGACGAGGCTGCCGGGGGCGCTGCTGCCGAGTCCGGAGGAGATGCTGACGTAGTCCCCGGGCACGTTGTCCGCCGCGATGGTGCGGCGGCTGCGGGCCGCCTGTCCGACGAGGGTCTCGCCCAGCGCGAAGCGGTCCTGACGGGCGCTGCCGGCGGGGCGCCCGTACGAGCCGACGAGCCGGAGTTCGGTGCCGTGCGGTGTTTCCTCGGCGAGGTAGAAGGCGCCGTACTGGGCGGAGACCAACGGGGTGAGTTCGTCCATGACGAGTTCGGCGACCACGGACAGGTCGCGGTGGCCCTGCATGAGTTCGGAGATCCGCGCCAGACTGGACTTCAGCCAGTCCTGCTCCTGGTTGGCCCGTGTGGTCTCGCGGAGCGAGCCGACCATCGAGTTGATGTTGTCCTTGAGTTCGGCGACCTCACCCGAGGCGTCGACCGTGATGGAGCGTGTCAGATCGCCCTCGGCAACCGCACTGGCCACCTCGGCGATGGCGCGCACCTGGCGGGTGAGGTTCCCGGCGAGTTCGTTGACGTTCTCGGTGAGCCGCTTCCAGGTGCCCGAGACGCCTTCGACCTCGGCCTGGCCGCCGAGACGGCCCTCGCTGCCCACCTCCCGCGCCACGCGCGTGACCTCGGCGGCGAACGAGGAGAGCTGGTCGACCATCGTGTTGATGGTCGTCTTCAGTTCCAGGATCTCGCCGCGTGCGTCGACATCGATCTTCTTCGACAGGTCTCCGTTGGCGACGGCGGTGGTGACCAGGGCGATGTTGCGGACCTGCCCGGTCAGGTTGTTGGCCATGGAGTTGACGTTGTCGGTGAGGTCCTTCCAGGTGCCGGCGACACTCGGCACACGGGCCTGGCCGCCGAGACGGCCCTCCGTGCCCACTTCGCGGGCCACCCGCGTGACCTCGTCGGCGAACGCGGACAGGGTGTCGACCATCGTGTTGATGACCTCGGCGAGTGCGGCGACCTCGCCCTTGGCCTCGACGGTGATCTTCCGCGACAGGTCCCCGCGCGCCACGGCCGTGGCCACCTGGGTGATGGAGCGCACCTGGCCGGTCAGGTTGGACGCCATCACGTTGACGTTGTCCGTGAGGTCCTTCCACGTGCCGGAGGCTCCGCGAACGGTGGCCTGACCGCCGAGGTTGCCCTCGGTGCCGACCTCGCGTGCGACGCGGGTGACTTCGTCGGCGAACGCGGACAGCTGGTCGACCATCGTGTTGATGGTCTCCTTGAGCTCCAGGATCTCGCCGCGCGCATGCACGTCGATCTTCTGCGACAGATCGCCCCTCGCCACGGCGGTGGCCACCTGCGCGATGTCCCGCACCTGCGTGGTGAGGTTGCCCGCCATCGCGTTCACCGAGTCGGTCAGGTCCGCCCACGTTCCGGAGACGCCCTTGACGTCGGCCTGCCCGCCGAGGATGCCTTCGGTGCCGACCTCGCGTGCCATGCGGGTCACTTCGTCGGCGAACGAGGACAGTTGGTCGACCATCGTGTTGATGGTGTTCTTCAGCTCCAGGATCTCGCCGCGTGCGTCGACGTCGATCTTCTGCGACAGATCGCCCCTCGCCACGGCGGTGGCCACCTGCGCGATGTCCCGTACCTGCGTGGTGAGGTTGCCCGCCATCGCGTTCACCGAGTCGGTCAGGTCCGCCCACGTTCCGGAGACGCCCGGTACGACGGCCTGCCCGCCCAGCGTCCCTTCGGTGCCGACCTCGCGCGCCACCCGGGTCACCTCGGACGTGAACACGGACAGCTGGTCGACCATGCCGTTGAACACGGTGGCGATCTCACCGAGCAGGCCGTCCGCGGCGTCCGGCAGCCGGGTGCCGAAGTCCCCGTCGCGCACCGCCGTGAGGCCGGCGAGAAGCTGCCGCAGTTCCGGCTCGCCCACTTTGCCCGCGCCTCGGGCCCGGGAGCGCGGTACCGGACCGGGGTTCTCGATCGCCGTCTCGGCCATGACCATTCCTCGCTAGCTCACCGGGCACCCGTTGGAGCGCAGGACACCGCCACCGCCTCGACGCAGGGGCCTTCACCTCGACGTATCGGCATGTCGGCACGACTGTTGTCATACGACAAAATTCGAAGCAGGGTACCCCGTCGCAGCACCCGGAGGAAAGCGCGGGTGGTTCCGCCTCGGCGGCGTGCCGACGGGATGCGCCGGGAGCCGGGGACGGGGAAGAGGGGACGCATGCGGGTACCGGGAGCGGGCACACGCTGGTCCGGAGGTTGATAGGAAATGGTTCCTGTTCTGCTGGTTCTGCTCCTCGCTCTCGTGCTCTTCGGCGCGGGTTTCGCGCTCAAGGCCCTGTGGTGGCTCGCGGTCATCGTGCTCGTGGTCTGGCTGCTCGGTTTCGTCGTCCGCCCCGCCGGCTCGGGCGGCCGTCGTGGCCGGTGGTACCGCTGGTAGGCGAATTCGCCGTACCACCAAGAGAGTTCACCGCGCTCGCGCCAATCCGCGACTGCGGTGAACCCGGCACACGACGTGTGGCCGCCGAGGACGGAAGTCCCCCGGCGGCCACATGTCGTTCCCCGCACCCTTTCCGCAGCGGAGGGCCTGTGACCGCTCCGACGCATGGGGGCCGGGCACCGCAGGAGGGCCGTGGCCGGTGGAAAGATATGGTTGTTGCGCAATGCATGCCCTCCGGCCTGGCCCGGCCCGCGGCCATCGGTACACGGACGGCGCCGGGTACGGTCCACGGGCACGGATACGCAGGGCAGCAGCGATCAGCAGGACGGACCTGACCGAGGACGTCTGATGCGGAGTGACACTGGACATGGACGCGAGCCCCGATCGTTCACAGCACCGGCCGCAGGAAGCGGCCCGGGCGGCACGCGAGCTCATCGAGCTCCTGGAGGTGCTGTGGGAGCGCGGTCGGGACATGGTGTCGTCCGCGCCCGTCTCGGCGTCCCAGCTGCGCGTGCTGTACAGCCTCGACCGCGAGGAGGGGATCAACCTCCGCACCCTCGGCGAGCTGCTCGGCTCCACCCCACCGTCCGTGAGCCGACTGTGCGATCGCCTGGAGGCGCTGGGGTTCGTCCAGCGATCCCCGAGTCAGGCCAGCCGACGGGAGCTGGAGCTGTATCTCACGGGTCAGGGCAAGGCCTATCTCCGTGATCTGCGGGCGCAGCGGGAGATGGCGTTGCTGACGGTGATCGAGACGATGAATCCGTCGACGCGCAAGGCGCTTCTCAAGGGGCTTGCGGGCTTCGAGGACGCGCTGGAGCAGTCGCAGCCCAACGCCTCCCGCCGAAGCCCTGGGGTCACGGACATCCGCTCCGCGTGACGCCGCCGTCGGGCCTCGCCAGGCGTCATCCTTCTCTCCGGAGCTACCGGAGCATGTCCTTGCGCAGCGTCGCAAGGACTCGGGTGAGCAGCCGCGACACCTGCATCTGGGTGATGCCGAGCCGCGCTCCGATCTCCGCCTGCTTCAGCTCGCCGCCGAAGCGGAGCTCCAGGATGAGGCGGTCCCGGTCGCCCAGTCGCTCCAGCAGCGGCTTGAGCGCCTGCACGTTCTCCACGAGGTCCAGCGCAGGGTCGAGGTCGCCGAAACGCTCCGCGACGGATCCGTCCCCGCCTTCGCCCTCTGCGGCGTTCGGGGTGTCGAAGGAGCTCGCGACGTAGCCGTTCATCGCGAGGAGACCTTCGGACACCTCGGCGACGGACAGTCCCGTCCGCTCGGCGAGTTCCGCCTCCGTGGGTGAACGGTGCAGGGTGCTGGACAGCTCGTTGGACGCATGAACCAACTCCAGCCGCAGCTCCTGCAGTCGGCGCGGGACGTGCACGGCCCAGCTCGTGTCGCGGAAGAACCGCTTGATCTCGCCGAGGATGTAGGGGACGGCGAACGTCGTGAACTCGACCTCGCGGCTCAGATCGAAGCGGTCGATGGCCTTGATGAGGCCGATCGTGCCCACCTGGACGACGTCCTCGTCGACGTCGGAGTGGCCGCGGTAACGGCGCGCGACGTACTTGACCAGGGAGAGGTTCATCTCGATCAGGGTGCGGCGCGCGTATTGGTGCTCGGCGGTGCCCTCCTCCAGCTCCTGGAGCCTGTCGAAGAACAGCTTCGACAGTGCCCGCGCATCGGAGGGAGCCAGT
Organism: Streptomyces sp. NPDC043812; assembly: GCF_056436245.1. Taxonomy (NCBI): domain Bacteria; kingdom Bacillati; phylum Actinomycetota; class Actinomycetes; order Kitasatosporales; family Streptomycetaceae; genus Streptomyces; species Streptomyces sp. NPDC043812. The sequence goes on along the minus strand of NZ_JBWKCY010000009.1, from coordinate 239,058 downwards.
GCGGAGGCGTCCTCCACGCGAGGCAGGCCCACCTCACGGCTGCCGTCGAGGTCGGGCACGGTCTCGTCCCGGCCCCCGGTCTGCACGTCCAGCTGCGGCACGCTCTTCGCCACGGTCATCACGGCCTTCCCATCGGCGCTCCCCCCGTCCACCACCTTTCATACCCAGCAACAGTTGCCCTCATGCAATATTTGTCCCACCGAGAACCGTCATGGGCACGAGACCTCCCCAAGATGCGTAAATGCGGACACCCAGGGCGGGTACACCCCAGACGAGGCGCTCGCGACATGCGCGCAGCGCCGCCCCGCGCCCGATGAGACGTCCGATGGGGAGTGCCACGGTATGAATACGCGTCCCGCCTCCCGTCACCGGCAGAGCTCGGAAGCGGCACAAGCCGCGAGCAGTGTCATCGAGCTGCTGGAGGTCCTGTGGGAACGAGGCCGGGACAGCGCCTCCCCGTCGCCCGTGTCGGCTTCCCAGCTGCGCGTGATGTACAGCCTCGAACGCGAGGAGGGCATCAATCTGCGCAGGCTCGGCGACCTGCTGCGGGCCGCCCCGTCATCCGTCAGCCGGCTCTGCGACCGCCTGGGGGCACTGGGCTATGTGGAGCGCACCCCCAGTCCTCGCAGCCGGCGTGAGCTGACCATCCGGCTGACCACACGCGGCAAGGCCTACCTGGTCGAACTGCGGGTTCGGCGTGAGGAGATGCTCCTGACGACCATCGGGAACATGCCCGCACCGGCACGCACAGCACTGCTGGACGGCCTGAAGGCCTTCCGCGACGCTGCCGGAGGAGCGGGGGGCGCCATCGGCAGTGATCGTTCCGTGCGGGAATCCCCGCGGTCCGCCTGACGCGTGCAGGCCCCGACGCCCGGACGCCGGTCACGGCAGCCGGAGGTCAGCCCGCGGCAGCAGGGAGCCCCCCGCCCCGGCCCTTCCAGTCGAGGCAGACGACCAGGGCGTCGTCGTCCAGCGGGGTCTCCCCGTGGTACCGGGACAACTCCCGCAGGACGGCGCCCGGCACCTGCGTCGGCGGCAGCAGCCTCGTGCCCGTGAGCGAGCGGGCCAGTGCCCTTTCGCCATAGTGCTCCCCCGCCGGGGACGCCGCCTCGTACACTCCGTCGCTGCCGAACAGCAGCCGGTCACCGGGCAGCACGGTGAAGCGTTCGGGGACGTAGACCGTGTCCTCGAACATGCCCAACGGCAGCTGGGCATCGAACGGGATGGGCTCCACGGCGCCGGCGCGCAACCGCCACATGCGCGGCGAACCCGCGTCCACCGCCTCCACCTCACCGGTGCGCAGATCGAAGCGCAGGAGCAGCACGGAGACATGCGCCTCGCCGCGGTACTGCGCGTAGACGGCCTGATCCGCCAGAGCGGCCTGACCGGCCAGGTCGAGTCCGGCGCGACGGGCGTTGCGCAGGGCGTTGACGGCGAGATTGGTCAGCAGGGCGGCCTCGATGCCCTCGCCCATGCCGTTGGTGACCGTCAGTGTCAGGTGGTCCTCGGAGGCGGACCAGTCGTAGTTGTCGCCGAAGATCGCGTAGGCGGGCTCGAGGTGGGCGCCGAGAGCGAACTCCGCGCGGGCGCAGGAGTGTCCGGGGAGCAGCTGCCACTGCATCTCGGCCGCCAGCGTCAGTCGCGCGGCGCGTCGGGCGAGGACGTAAAGGTCCGTGTCCCGCTCGGCGACCAGGATCTCGTGACCGAGCGCCTCACAGATGTGCTGCATCTCCGGCAGCAGCGACTGCGTGAACCGGCCCTCGGCCACCTTCACGGTCAACACGCCCATGCGGTCGCCCCGGATGGTCACGGGCAGATGGATGTCGACCACGCCGCCGGCTCTCGTGACATGCGGCTGCTGGGAGCCGAAGGCACGTCCCTGCGGGCTGTCGTGGATCGGTACCGGCTCGGTCGTGTACGGCACCTGCTCGACCGCCTGGAGGGAGCGCATCCCGTAGTCGGCCAGGCGGAGTTCGACCCGCTCGGCGCCATAGCGTTCGATGAGCGCGTCGGTGACCACACTCAGCAGGGTGTGCGGCGCGGCACTGCGCAGGGCCCGTTCAACAGCAGCGAAGTTGTCCACGGCATCCAGTTTCTCTGTGCGCCGCGTACCGACCGTCCGCGACATTTGACATGCGACAACAGTAGTCGGGTCGCGAGCCGCGTGTGGACCGGACGTGCGGGACAGGCCGCACGAGGACTCAACGGTGGCCGGGAACGTCGCCCGATTCCGGCGGAGGGGAATCGCGCATGGAAAGAGGACGGCGGGGCAAGCGCATGACATGCTCCGCCCGGCGTCATTCCGGGTGGCCCACTGCCGAGCACGAGGTCACGGCAAGAAGGCCCGGATTCCGGATCCCTTCCGAGCCGGGAAAGGAAAGGCATGACCACCTATGTCATCACCCTTCCGGGGACCTTTCTGCGAGAATTCTCCGAGAGCGAGCTGACAGCAGTGGAAAATGCGCTCCGCCCGGCCGACCCTCATCGGACGGCACTCGGCCGCGCAGAGGATCTGGACATTCTCACGGTCAACGAGAACGGCACCTTCACCGTCAAGCTGGAGGTGGAGGCCGCCGACACCCGCGGCGCCGAGGACCGAGCCCGGGAGGCGGCGGTGTCCGCGCTGGAACAGGCCGGACTCACCCCCGGCGACGCGCCCCTGGGCGCCGCCGCCGTGACCGGCATCGACACCTGAGCACCGAGACCTCGGCCGTTCACCGCTTGGAACAGAAACCCGGCACGGCAGCGCGCATTTCCCTGCCGGAAAACCGAGCACATTCATTCACACGAAGGGCATTTTCATGAGCGAGAACATCTGGGGTTACACGCCGACCAGCGGCCACCTCGCCGGCGCCGACCTGACCGGATACAAGGTCGAGGCGACCGACGGCAGCATCGGAAAGGTGGACAAGCATTCCGATGACGTCGGCTCGCAGTACATTGTCGTCGACACGGGTGTCTGGATCTTCGGAAAGCATGTCCTGCTTCCCGCCGGGACCATTTCACGGGTCGAGATCGACGACAGGAAGATCCACGTCGACCGCACCAAGGACGAAATCAAGAACGCTCCCGAATTCCACCAGGACAAGCATCTCGGCAACGCCGACTACCACCACGAGGTCGGCGGCTACTACCAGCGCCCGCTCCTGTGACCCTGCGCCCCCGCTCATGGGTGTGGCCCCGCCTTTCCCGGCGGGGCCACACCCATGAGCGGCGGACCCCCGGCGCTCGGCCGTCGAAGGGGCCACCGCATCACCGGGTGGCGGCGAGCGCGTCCTCAAGGGTGGTGTGGACGGGCGTCGCCATGATCAGGCCCGTGATCTCCAGGAGCCGGTGCACAGCGGCAGTCGGCGCGACGAGGTGCACGTCACCGTTGCGTTCGCGCGCTTCCCGGGAGCCCTTGATCACCACGTTCAGCCCGGAGGAGTCCATGAAGGTCAGGGCCGACAGGTCCAGCACGAGATGACGGCGTCCGTGCAGGAACTGGTTGGCCATGTGGTGGTGCAGGAAGGTTGCGGTCTCGACGTCCAGTTCGCCACCGACGGTCAGCACCGCCGTGTCGGGGGCGACAACCTCGACCTCGACGTCGAGATTCTCCTCGTGAACGGTCACGGAAATCCTGCTTTCTCACCACGGGTCGGGTTGGAGGGGGCTTCACGGACAGAGGTGCCTGCCACGGCGACACTCGGCCGCGACGGGCCGGCGCCGGGCCACGACAGCTCCCCCAAAGATTGTCACCCGACAAATATTAGCCTGTGATCACCGGGTGGGTCGGCCGGACGGCCACAGCACAGCGCGGGCGCGGATACGCGCCCGCGCCGCCGTGACACTCTGTCAGTGGTCGGCCCGCTCAGCGGCCTTGGCGCGACGGGACGTCCGGCGCCTCAGCGCACGGCGCTCGGCCTCGTCCAGGCCGCCCCACACTCCGAAGTCCTGGTGTTCCTTCATGGCCCACTCAAGGCACTTCTCCCTCACGGGACAGCCGCCGCAGACTTCCTTCGCGTCCTTGACCTGGAGCAGGGCGGGCCCGGAGGTACCCACCGGGAAGAACAGCTCCGGATCCGCATCCTGGCAAGCCGCTTCGGTTCGCCAGTCAGTCATGTGACGCTCCTCCCCTAGCACTTGTCACTCGTGGTGTCGTTCCGTCGAGACGCCCGTCGGGCGTGCTCCCTTTTCGCCTGACCCCTGCGGTGGCAGCCAAACACTCACCGGGTGAATCCCTTGGGCCCGTCCGGGAGATCAGCACCACACCGTGATCGGCCGGGACGGGGCAGGATTCTCCACCGGTGATCGGACGGGACCGGGGCAGGATTCTTCACGCGACGCGGCCCAGCGTCGACAACGGGCGGGCAGAGAGGCGGGCCGGCGCCATGGGTACAGCAGTGCATGTTCCCCAGACCCGGGACATGGCCGGCGAGGAGCTCTCGGCCGACGAAGCGTGGGCGTCGCTGCGGCGCTACGGCGGACGGAAACTCCTGACCGACGCGTTCCTCCGGTTCCGGTACGCCGACGGCTTCAGCCATGCCCGCGCGCTCGCGTTCCAGGTCGCGCTCGCCGTGGTGCCCTGCACCATCGCGCTGGTCGGTGTCGCGACGACGCTCCACTCCGACGGACTCGGACGGGTCGTGGAGTTCACACTCACCCGCATCGCGCCGGGTGCGAGCTCCGGTCTGATCGAGGACGCGCTCGCCAAGGGGCGGCGAAGCGCGGGCGCGGACGCGACAGGAGCGGTGGCCATGTGGCTGGGACTCGGGTTCGCCGTCGTCAGCCTCGCGTCCGCGATGGCGCAGATCGAGCGCGGCGCCAACCGCATCTACGGAATCGAGCGCGACCGCCCGTTCGGCCGCAAGTACGGCAGGAGCCTGCTGCTCTCGGTCGCCGCCGGAATCCCGATGGCGGTCGGCTTCCTCGTACTGGTCGCCGGTGACACCGTGGCCGAAGCCGTGGTGGAGGCCTCCGGCAGCGGCGGAGGCCTGCCCGCCTGGTGGCACTGGGTCCAGATACCGCTCGGCGTCACGATGGCGTGGGTCGCGTCGGCCGTGATCCTGCGCTGGGCGCCGCGTCGGACGCAACCGGGGTACACATGGCTCGCGTTCGGTTCGGCGGTCCATCTCGTTCTGTGGATCGCCTCGACATGGCTGCTCGCGCTCTATGTGGAGCGCAGCGGATCGTTCGGCGCCGTCTACGGTCCCCTGACCGCCTTTGTCGCGCTCCTGCTGTGGGCGAACCTGACCGGCATCGCGCTGTTCCTCGGCCTCGCCTTCGCCGCTCAGCTCGAGGCCGCGCGGGCGGGAATCACCGATCCCGTCCACGCCGACCCGGGCCCCGGGACCTGAGACACACCCGTCTGCCACGCATGCCGGCACCAGGACCGGCAAGAAGATCTACGAGAGCCCGGCGCCGCATCCCTGCCGGCCGCTCTGAGACAGTCTGCGAACGGAGTACTCACCAGTGGCATCCCACGACGTGGTCGAACTCATCCTCAAGGACCACCGGACCATGGAGGACCTGCTGCGCCGTATGCGCAGCGTCGACGAGGACCGGGTGACCGCCCTGCGCGAGCTCTCCGGTCTGCTCATCGCGCACGCGGAGGCGGAGGAGGCCGAGGTGTATCCGGCGCTGAAGCGGTACAAGGACGTCGACAACGACGACGTCGAGCACGGCGCCGACGAGCACGCCGACGGCAATGTGGCGCTGCTGCGTCTGCTGGAGGCCGACGGGACCGCTGACAAGGAGTGGGACGAGAGGCTGGAGAAGCTGTCCGAGGCCCTCACCCATCACCTGGACGAAGAGGAACGCAGCCTGCTGAACGACACCAGGGTGAAGGTGGCCGAGGAACGCCGCGCCGAGCTCGGCACCGCGTTTGCCCGCAAACGGGCCGACCTGCTGATGGCCGACTGCGGCAGCATCGAGAACGTACGGCGCGTCGTGGGCCGCTGACGGGTGTCCGGCAGCCGGGGCCACGGACGGGCCGGCGCCCACCTGGCCCTGTATCGGAGCCCTGGCCTGCGCAAAGGTGTAGAGGAAGCGCGACAGAGCAGAAGAGACCCGACAGTCCGGTCCGGGTGCCGGCTCCGGACGGAGCCGGCACCCGGACCGGACAAGCGCCCCTCGTCTCCCGGAGAAGCCCTCGTGTCGAACAGGACAGTCGCCAAGGGATTCACCGCTGCGTCCGCGAGATCCCGACGACGCGGACCCGACCTCGTACGCTGGCGCACGGCCTTGCGCCGCACCCCCGTGTCGATCTGGAACGACGACGTGGCGGACTGGGCGGCGGCGCTCACGTACTACGCCATTCTCGCGCTGCTGCCGGCACTTCTCGTGACCGTTGCCGTGGTGCGTACGGCCTTCCCCGACGCGACGGATGCGCTGGTCGCCGACGTGGTGGCGTTCGCCCCCGCCGAGTCCGGAGCCATGCTGCAGAGCGCGCTGCAGGACACAGCCGGGCAGCGGACCGCGATCTGGGTGCTGGCGGGGACCGGCACGGTCAGCGCCGTGTGGGCCGCGAGCAGCTACCTCGCCGTCTTCCGGCGTGCCCTGCACACGATGCACGGCGTGCGCGACGCACGGCCCGTGCTGCGCAAGGCACACATCATCGTGGTCACCGCGGTGGGGCTGCTCGGGTTGTTGATGGCCAGCGCGCTCGCCCTCGTGCTGACGGGGCCGCTGGCCCGATCGGTCGGTTCCGGGCTGGGACTCGGAGAAGCGGGGACGACCGCCTGGTCGATCCTGAAGTGGCCGTTCCTGCTCACGCTCGTGGCCTGCCTGATCCTGGTGCTGTTCCGCAGCGGGCCCAAGGACATGGCCCGTACGCGCGCATCACTTCCGGGCGGTGCGCTGGCGGCCGTGCTGTGGCTGGCTGCGTCCGCCGGATTCGCCCTCTACGCCTCGTACTTCGGCACCTACAGCCGCCTCTACGGATCGCTGGCCGGCGCTGTCGTGTTCCTGATCTGGGTGTGGTTCACCAATCTCGCCCTGTTGGCCGGCGCCCAGTTCAACGTCGAGCTGGCCCGCCTGCCGGTGGCGCGGGAACCGGCGCCGCCGCATCCGCGTGGCGGCGGTGACGCCTGAGAACGGCGGCAGAGCGCGTCCCCAGGGGCCCGCAACCGGACGTCACCGACGACGGCCGCGGTGGGTCGCCCATCCGGAGCCGACACCGGCCAGGTGCAGTGCCGCGAGGGCGAGGCCCACGAGCATCAGGCTGGTCGGCGAGAAGACAATGTTGGTCGAGACCTCGGCGGCATGGAGTATGAACGCGATTCCGAAGATCGCGGCTGCGGCAAGGGCGAGCACGGTGTTACCTCCACGGGTGGGCGGCCCGTCTGTTCGGGCCGGGGTGATGGTCTCCGTCTGCCCCCGGCCAGCCTGTACATGCCCCTGGGCGCGCCGCCCGGTCGGCGCAGCCGAGGTCACCGGGGCGCGCCGCGATTCCGCCGTGAAGGCGCGTCTCATCCGCTGTGCGCAGCACGCCACTCTGATGCGAGTACCGACCAGATCTCGGTGTCCTGCAGTACGCCGCGGTACAGGTAGTCCTCGCGCCGGACTCCGTCGCAGCTCATACCGAGCCGCTTGGCCACGTTGATACTCGGTGTGTTCGCGGAGGACACCAGCCACTCCACACGGTGCATTCCGCGTTCTCTCACCGCCCAGTCGATGATGACGCGGGCCGCGCGGGTGGCCAGACCGCGTCCGGCGGCGGCCGATTCCAGCCAGCAGCCGGCCTCGCAGTTGCCCACGGCCGCGTCGAAGACGGGGAACAGGACGCCGCCGACGAGGAGTCCGTCGAGCCAGATCCCGTAGAGCCGGCCGGTGTCGGCGGCTGTCTTGTCGGCGTACGACTGGAGCCAGCGCCGCGCGGAGTCGAGGTCGGCCGTGATGTCGGGCAGCCCGACGTGCTGACCGATGTGTTCGCGACCGCGGTCCATGTGAGCGAGGAACTCCTCGGCCTGCCAGGGCTCCAGCGGGCGCAGCTCGGCTCCGTCGCCCAGCGGTATCGCGAACATTCTCATCCTCCACAGTGACCGTGCGCGGTTCCTGGATCTTCGCACGGCCGCCAGCGCGTTCCGATGATCGGCCCCGGATGCCGCCGTCCCCGCCTGACGGGCAGGACAACACTCCTCACTGTGGGAGGGAGCGTGCGACGCGGAAGCCCACGTCGTCGATCCGGAACGTCGGGTGGCTGCGGCGCCGCACCGAGGCCCGGCAGCTCCAGGGCTCGTCGAACCACCCGCCGCCGCGCAGCACCCGATAGGTGCCGTAGACCTCGGCGTCGTAGATGTCCCAGCACCACTCCCACACGTTGCCCAACATGTCGTGCAGTCCCCATGCGTTGGGCTGCCTGCCGCCCACGTCATGCATCCGCTCCTGCGAGTTGCCGCGGTGCCAGGCGATCTCGTCGAGCCGCCCGTAGCGCGCTCCTGCCGTACCGGCACGGCAGGCGTGCTCCCACTCGGCCTCGCTCGGCAGCCGGTAGCCGTCGGCGGAGACGTTCCACTCGGCGCCCTCGGCAGCGGTCTGGAGGCGATACGCGGGAGTCAGTCCCTCTTGTTGGGACAGGGCGTTGCAGAACCGGACGGCGTCCCACCACGAAACGCCTTCGACGGGCAGCCGGTCGCCTTGCGCGGTGCTCGGCCGAAGGCCGGTGACCTGGGCGTACCGCGCCTGGGTGATCGGAAACGCGGCGAGCCGGTAGGCCGCCAGGTCGACTGCCCAGCTGCGCCGGGTTCGCCTGTCGGACAGCGTGACGCGTCCCGGCGGGACGGACATCATCTCGACTGCTGTGCTCACATCCATGGGCAGGCGATTCTACCGACCGTACGTCGACATCCCGTTCCCCTCGTCACCGATCCGGACAGGGGACGGATCCGCTGTGCGCCGCGCCCACGGCGAGAGGCCGGCCCGGGACGGCGGGCCGGGACGTTCATCAGGCCGCGAGGCCCAGGTCCTGACGGACCACGATCGCGTTGAGCCGGATCGCGTACGGGGCGACGTCGGAGACGTCCAGCGCGCCGGCCGTCGCCTTGTCCAGTCCGACGCTCACGTCGATGCAGAAGGCGATCGCGTACATGTGCTCACTGTCCTCCTCGTCCTGCAGGGCGAAGAACAGGTCCCTGTAGTAGCTGGTGCGGTCCGCGCTCTCCTCGTAGTACGAGAGCCCGGGCTCACCCTCCTGCGCTGTCAACCCGGTGAACGCGTGCACCAGTTCCTGCTCGACGGTGTCCCAGAACGAGGCTGCTGCGCACGTGCCCGGCAGGGCCTGGCGCACGGCCTCCTTCAGCGAGAGCACCATGACCATGACGGGTGCCGTCTCCTGGAGACCCCAGCCGCGGACCATGTTTACGACAGTGCTGTCGGGGAGGGCGGCGGCGGCCTCCCGTATGTGGGCGAAGTCGAAGTTGACGGTCGCCGGAGCGATCGCCTCCTGGAACAACCGGTCGACGGCCCTGGCCTGGTCGAGATGGTCCGGGTCCACCTGGATGACGGTTCTGAAGGCGGCTGCCATTGCTCCTCCTTGCGTCGCTGTGATCAAGAGAGGTCAGTATGGCGAACCGCCTCGGTCCGGGCGACGGCGTCCCGCGGTACGGACGGAGCCGGGGTCGGCGGTTCACGCACCGGCCGAGTTCGCACGGAGGTTCGGCCAGGCGACCCGACCCGGGGCGACCATGCAGTGCCGATACCCAGGAAATTACTCCTGTCGGGGTCCAGGGCGATGGGCCCGCCTCGAACCGAGAGGAAGAAGCGCATGAAGAAGCGTCTCGTGCTCGCCGCATCCGCTCTGGTGGCGAACTTCGGCCTGTGTGCGGCGGCCGCTCAGGTGGTGGCACAGCCGGCGGCACCACCGGTGGTCGAGAGCATCCGATGCGGCGACGTCGCCGGACTCGTCGCCGCCATCGGTAGGGCCAATACCGCCGGCGGAACCATCACGCTGGCCATGGGTTGTGCGTACCGCTTCGACGACGACTTCAACAACTCGGCCACCGCCCTGCCGGCCATCACCGGGAACGTCACCATCGTGGGTGGGGACTCCACCCTGATCCGCTCCTCGCACCACGCGAAGTCGGTGTTCCGCCTCCTCGACGTCAAGAAGGGGGGAAGCCTCGCCCTGAACGGGGTCGCGGTCGTCGGTGGTCTCGTCTACGCGAACGGCGGGGGGATCAGGAGCGCAGGCACCTTGAGGCTGGAGAACAGCACGGTCGCCGGCAACCATGCAACCGGGGACGGCGGTGGCATCTCCAACGAGGGCGGCGACGCCACCCTCGTCGCAAGCCGGGTTCTGACGAACGTGGTCCACGAGCCCGGCCGGCTCGCCTCGGACGGCGGGGGTCTCAACAACACCGCGACCGGCCGGCTGACGGTCACGAATTCCACCGTCGTCGGCAACGCCGCCGCGGAGGACGGCGGCGGGATCCTCAACGAGGGCCGGCTGACGTTCGAGGGCAGTCGTATCACGAACAACGAGGCCCGTGAGGACGACGGAGGCGGCATCAACAACCGCGGGTTCGTCACGATGAAGGACAGCACCGTCGACGAGAACTGGGCGGGTATCGAAGGCGGCGGCCTCAGCAACGGCGAGAACGGGACGCTGGACATCCAGGACACCTCGTTCACCTCGAACAGGGCGGGGCGGGACGCGGGTGCCGTCAACAACGAAGGCACGGCGACGCTGAAGAACAGCAAGGTTCTGAAGAACCAGGCGGGCCGTGACGGCGGCGGCATCAACAACGAGCAGGAAGCGGGAACGGACGCCGCCTCGCTGACGCTCGACAACACGACGGTCTCGAACAACCGTGCCGTACTCAAAGGCGGCGGCATCAACAACTGGTCCGGCGCGGTCGTGAAACTCAAGGACAGCGGCATCACCATGAACGTTCCCGGGCACTGCGCCGGCAGCGTACCGGAATGTGGCTAGTGGTCTGAGTCGGAGATGCGCCGCCTACTGCCGGCGAATCTCCGACTCAGGTCTGGTGCCGGGAGGGCACTAGCCCTTGACGGCACCTGCCGTGAGCCCCTGGACGATGTGCCGGCTGGCGAAGGCGAAGAGCACCATGGTGGGCAGGATCGTGAGGACTGCCGCCGCGGACATGGATCCCCAGTCGATGTTGAAGCTGCTGATGAAGCCGTTCAGAGCGGTGGGGACGGTTTTGTTGCCGTCGCTGTTCATCAGCGTGACGGAGAGGAAGAGTTCGTTCCAGCAGTTGACGAAGTTGAAGATGAAGGCGGCGATGATGCCCGGCTTCATCACCGGCAGCAGCACCCGGAACAGGGCTCCGAACCGGGAGCACCCGTCGATCATTGCGGCTTCTTCCAGGCTGTCCGGGATGTTCTCGAAGAAGCCGCGCAGCATGACTGTGCAGAACGGGATGCACACCGCGATGTAGACGAGGACGAGGCCGAAGCGGTTGTCGACGAGCTGCAGATCGGTCATCAGCAGGTACAGCGGCCCCAACGCGATGAAGGCGGGAATCATCTGGGTGACCAGGGCGGCCATGAGCAGAGCGGTCCTGCTGCGGAATGCGAACCGGGCCAGTACATAGGCCGACAGCATCGAGATGACGGTGGCCACCGTGCCGGCGACCGTGGCGACGATGAGGCTGTTGGTGAGGTAGACGCCGAACTGCGCCTTGTCGAACAGCCCTGCGTAGTTCTCGAGCGAGAACTCCTCGGGCCAGTACTCGAGGGGGAAGGCGAAGATGGCGCCGGGGGGCTTGAGGGAGGTGATGGTGATCCAGTACAGCGGGAAGACGGTGAAGATCAGCCACAGCGTCAGGAAGCCGATCCTGACGGTCTTTCCGGCCGAGGATTCGCGGGTGTTCACGACTTCGCTCCCTTCTCGCGGGTGGCCGTGAGGTAGAAGACCGAGAAGAGCAGGAGCCCCGCGACCACCATGAGGCCGAGGGCGGACGCCTTGCCGTAGTCGCCCTGCTGGGTGATGTTGATCATCCACGTGGTCACGATGTGCGTCTCGTTGTTCGGCCCGCCGCCCGTCGTCCCGAAGATGATGTCCGGGAAGTTGAAGATCCAGATGACGCGCAGCAGGACGGTCAGGGCCAGCGTGGCCCGGATGTACGGGATCGTGATCCGGAACAGCGTGCGGACCTTGCCGGCGCCGTCCAGCGCGGCGGCTTCGTAGATCTCGTCCGGGATGGACTGCAGCGCGGCGAGGATCATGATGGCGAAGAAGGTCACGCCGTACCAGATGTTCGCGACGATGATCGCCACCATGGCCGTCTGCGGATCGGCCAGCCACGCCACCGGCTCGTCGATCAGATGCGCCTTCATCAGCAGGTCGTTGACGACTCCGAACTCGCTGTTGAACATCCAGCGGAACAGGATGCCGATCAGGAAGCCCGAGATGGCCCAGGGAAAGAAGATCAGTGCCTGGTAGAGGCCACGGAAGCGGAAGCGGCGTCGCAGCCACAGGGCCAGCGCGAAGCCGATCACGAGCTGGGGCACGATCGAGGCGACCACCCACAGGGCGGTGTTGCTCAGCACCGTGCCCCACAGCGGGTCACCGAAGATCGCCTCGAAGTTCCCCAGTCCCACGAAGGACTTGTCCGTGAGGTCGGTCAGGTTCCAGTGGCGGAAGGCCATCTGGCTGCCGGCCACCATGGGGTAGTACGTGAACACCGCCACGAAGATCACGGCCGGTGCCAGGAACGCGGCGATCGTCAGACCTCTGCGGGTGGTGAACTCACGCTTGCGCCGTCCCCCGCCTGTCACCTTGGCGGGACGGGCGCCCTCCTTGCGGGAGGGGCGCCGCGTCTGTTCGTGTGCCGAAGTAGCCGTGCCCGCCTGCATGTCAGTTCTTCTCGTTCTTCCACTTGGCGGTCCAGTACGCGTCCCAGTCAGCGAGCAGCTGCCGCTGCGTCATCTTGCCGAGGAGCACCTTCTGGACGTCCGCGTCGGCCTTCTGCGACCACTCGGTGAACCAGGGCACGTCGCGGGGCTGGGTGACGGTGACATACGTGTCGGGGTTCTTGTTCATCGTCACGTAGCTGGCCCACGGCCCGGTCTTGTAGAACGAGTCCTCGCTCGCCTGCTTCAGGATCGGGATGAGGCTGTTCTTCTTCGCGAACGTGGCCGACGCCTCTCCCTCGGAGAGGAATTCGACCAGCTTCACGGCCTGCGGCTTGTACTTGCTCCCCTTGGCCACGCCCCAGCCCGCGGTTGCCAGCGGCTGGACGGCCTTCCCGCCGGGGCCGGCGAGCAGCGGGGCGGTGGTCCACTGGTTCTCCTTGACCGCCTTGGACTCCCGCAGGGTGGCGATCACTTCGGGGTCCTGGAGCAGGAACGCGGTGGACCCGTTGGAGAAGCCCTCCACCATCTCCGGGTAGCCCCAGGCTATGGAGGACGGCGGGGAGCCCTTCTTGAAGATTTCGATGTACGTCTTCAGTGCCTGAGCGGCCTCCGGCGCGGAGAAGATCGTGCTGCCGTCGGTGAGTTTGTAGCCGTTGGCCGGGTCGATCCTGTCGGCGACGTACGCCTCGATCACCGCCGTGACGTTGCTGTTGGCGTTGGGGCCGCCGCGGAACGCGTAACCGTAGCGGCGCTTGCTCTTGTCCTGGATCGCGCCCGCCTGCTCGAGCAGCTCCTCCCAGGTACCCGGCGGCTTGTCGTAGCCCGCCTCCGAGACGAGGTCCGTGCGGTAGAAGAGACTCAGCCCGTAGAAGCCGTAGGGCACGAAGTACGTCCTGCCCTCGGCGTCCTTGGCGGCCTTGGCAGCGTTGTCGGTGAGGCCCTGCCAGCCGGACCAGCCCTTCAGGTCCTTGCTCATGTCGTGGAGCCAGCCGTTGTTCGACCACGGACCGACGGTGATGTCCCGGACCTCGAGCGTGTCGACGCCGCTGCCGGACTGCAGCATCTGCTGGATCTTCTGGTCCGCCTGGCCGGTCGGCGGCGACACCAGGTTGACCTTGATCTTCGGGTTCTGCTTCTCGAAGTCCGCGATGAGCTGCTTCAGCACCTCGGTGCGGGCGGGGTTGGTCAGGCTCTCGACCATCTGCAGAGTGACGGTCCCGTCACTGGAACCGCCCATGGCGGAGCAACCGGTCGCGGTCATGGTGAGGGCGAGGCCGAGAGCGGCGACTGCGTTCCTGCGTTTCATCGCTGTCCTCCGTGGGACTGGTTGCGGGACCAAGCGCCGAGCACGGGGACACAGCGCTCGGCGAAGTACTCGAATTCGGCTGCCGTGTTGTACACGTGCGTCGACAGCCGCAGATAGCCCACGCCGCCGAAGCTGGTGAACGCGGTCGCGATGCCCAGCTCTCGCGCCGCACGGTCGCGCAGGGCGTCGGCCTCGGCGTGGGTGGCGGCCAGCGGGGCGGGGACGCGTACCAGCCGCAGGGCGTTGACCGGCATGCCCACATCGACGCGGCAGTCCTCACCGGTCAGTTCGGACAACGCCGTGCCGACGATCCGTTCCGCGTAGTCGGCCAGCTCGCGCATATAGGTGCGGGCCGTGTCCCACCCCCAGGTGTCCTGGATGAAGCCGAGGGCGGTGGGCGTGGCGAGATAGTTCGTGGCGTCGACGGTGCCCTGGGTGTCGAACCGTTCGGGGAACGGGTCGGGGGCGCCCCAGGAGTCGATCAGGGGGAAGAGGCCCTCGCGCAGGCCGGTGCGCGCCACGAGCGCCGCGGTGCCGCGCGGGGCGCAGCCGAACTTGTGCAGATTGCCGACCCAGAAGTCGCAGTCGAGACCGGCGAGGGGGTCGTCGGCGAGTCCGGGCACGTGCGCCCCGTCGACGAGGATGGGGATGCCGCGTCTGCGGGCCTCGGCGGCGATCCTCGCGACCGGCATCCATCGTGCGGTGGCCGAGGTGATGTGGTCGAGGACGATGAGGCCGGTCGCCTCGCCGATTTCCGCCACCACGGCCTCGAATGCGCTGTCGGCATCGGCGGCGAGCGGCACGTGAGCGGTGCGGACGGTGCCGCCCCAGCGGCGGGCGAGACGTTCGGCGCCCATGGTCACCGCGCCGTAGCCGTGATCGGTGACGAGAACCTCGCCGCCGGGTCGTGCGGGCACGTTGGCGTAGGCCACGCTCGCGCCGCCGCTGGCGTTCGGTACGAGGGCGAGTTCGTCGGTGCCCGCCCGCAGGAAGCGGGCGATCGCCCCGCGTGCCTCCGCGACCCTCCGCGGCAACGCGGGGAACCACTCGACGGGCGAGGCCTCCATCTCCCGGCGCAGCCGGTTCTGCTCGTCCTGTGCCACGAGCGGGACCGCCCCGAACGATCCGTGGTTCAGGTGTTTCACCGCGGGGTCGAGCGACCAGGCAGCGGCGGCGGGACGTCCGTCGGCCAGCGCCAGCGGACGCGGTGCGGTGGTGAGATCTGTCGTGCTCACGGGACTCCCAGCAGGCTGGTCATCGGACACTGACCAGAAGAGGTGTGATGACTGGGCGAAATACTGCCCATGAGAGGGGTCGTGTAGCAAGAGTTCAGCCATAGTTATCTGATGACTTCGGATTCCAACCAAGTAACGTATGACGACCGGCCTAGACTGACCGAGTGCTCGGCGCCGCCGCACGGGCCGGTACGGGAGGAAGAGATGTCCGCAGTCGACAAGGCGTTCCACGGCTTGCGCCGCATGATCTCCAGTGGCCGCCTCGGCGTCGGCCAGCGGTTTCCGCCCGAGGGCGAGCTGTGCGAGGAGCTCGGGGTCTCGCGGGGCTCCCTGCGCGAGGCGGTGCGCATGCTCGCTGCTCTGGGCGCCGTCGAGGCGCGGCACGGCTCGGGCACGTTCGTCTCGCAGCTGCGGCCGGAGGATCTTCTCGGCAGGCTGTCCCTGACGGTCGAGCTACTGCCGCTCGACGGTCTGCTGGAGCTCTACGAGATCCGGCGCGTCCTGGAATCGCACGTGATGGCACAGGCAGCCGCCCGTATCACGCCCGAGTCGCTGAAGACCCTCTACAGCTACATCGAGACGATCGAGGCCAGCGACGACCCCGTCGAATTCACCGAGTTCGACCACCGGTTCCACGCCGAGATCGCACGGATCGGGGGAAGCCCGTCGATGCAGGCCCTCCTCGCCGTCTTCCGTGCCCGCTCGCGCTACTACCCGATGTTCGCGCTGCAGGGGGGTCCGGAGTTCAAGCGCGCGGGCGACGAGGACCACCGGGCGATCGTCACCGCACTGGCCAACCGTGACCCGGCCGCGGCCGCGAGCGCGGCAGCCGCGCACATCGCCCGCAGCGAACGCTGGCTCGACGCCCGCCGCCCACCAGTGACCGAGGAGGTCCTGCCCGACGAGCCGAAGCCCACGGGTTGACGGCGGCCCACCGACCTCGCGCTGTTGCGGCGCCGCCCGCGAAATGACCTCCTGCTGTTGCGGCGCCGCCTGCGGAATTCAGTTCCTGACCGTCGCGCCCGGCTTCCGCAGTTCCTCCGCGAGCAGGGCGACGGCCGCGGGATTGCGCGGGCTCTCCACCAGTTCCACGTAGTCGAGGATGATGATCCGGTCGTGCTTGACCGCCGAGACGTTGGCCAGCGGCGGATAGGACTTCAGGAACTTCTCCTTCTCCTCGGCAGTGGTGTCCCCGTAGTTGTTGATCACGATGACTTCGGGGTCGCGCTCGACAACGGTCTCCCAACCGACCGTCGTCCAGCTGTCCTTGAGGTCCTTCATCACATGGTCACCACCCGCTTTGGTGATGATGTCGTGCGGTCCGGCATACGCGCCCGAGGTGAGCGGCTTGTCGCGGCCGTCGTCGTACAGGAAGACGCGGGGCCTGTCCGCGCCCTTGGGGGCCTTCGCCTGTGCTTCGGACACCTGCTTCTCGAACTTCGTGACGAGGTCTTCGGCGCGGTCCTCGACGTCGAAGAGCTTCCCGAGGTTGCGCAGATCGGTGTAGAGCGCTTCGAGTGGCGGCACCACGCCGCGCGCCGTGCCGCGCCCGTTGCGGCAGGACTCGGTCAGCACGTACGAACCGATGCCGGCCTTGTCCAGCCAGGCCGGTGTGAAGCCCTCCCCCTCGTTGAAGCCGTAGTTCCAGCCTGCGAACACCAGGTCCGCCCGGGCGTCGAGGACCAGCTCCTTGCTGATGGTCTTCTTCGACAGCCACGTCGTCCGGTCATAGGCGTCCTTCCAGGGAACCGCGTCGAGATCGCCCTTGTCGTCGGGCATCACATAGCCCGCCATACGGTCCTCGAGGCCGAGCGCGAACATGATCTCGGTGATTCCGACGTCATTGGTGACGACGCGCTCCGGGGCCGCGGCGTAGGTCTTCTTACCGCCGCAGTTCTCGATGGTCACCGGATAGTGCCCGGTGGCCCCGGCGCGGCCGTCGTCTTCGCCGCGGGCCGTGACCTCGGCACCGCAGCCGGTCAGTGTCAGGGCCGCAGCGAGCGCGAGAACAGCGGGACGTACGAATGCGGGCATGGTGGCTCCGTGGGGTGTCAGGCGGGCGGAGTGGACGGCAGACGGTCGAAGAGGAAGTGCAGGGCACCTGTGTCGGGGTGCGGCACACGGTGCGCCCGTACCCCGAACACCTCGGCAAGCAGTTCGGGCGTGAGCACGTCGTGCGGAGGTCCCGAGGCCACGATGCGGCCGTGCTGGACGACGTGGAGCACGTCGCAGTGGACAGCGGCGAGGTTGAGGTCGTGCAGCGCGGTGAGCACGGTGAGCCGGCTGCCCCGCACCAGCGACAGCACCTCCAACTGCTGGGCGATGTCCAGGTGGTTGGTGGGCTCGTCGAGAACGAGCACCTGCGGTTGCTGGGCGAGCGCGCGGGCGATCAGGACCCGCTGTTTCTCCCCGCCGGAGAGGCTGAGGAAGCCCCGGTCGAAGAGATGGTCCGCACCGACCTGTGCGAGGGCCGTCTCGCACGCCCCCCGGTCGTCGACGGTGGTCCGGGCCACGGCTCGCTGGTGCGGCAGCCGCCCCATCTCCACCACCTCGGCGACCGTGAAGTCGAACTCGGCGACCGATTCCTGCGGAAGCGCTGCCAGGAGCCGGGCGCCTTCGCGCGCGCTCATCGCGTGCAGGTCCTCGCCGCCGAGCCGGACTGTTCCGGCCGAGGGCCGAAGTGCCCGGTAGACGCAGCGCAACAGGCTGGACTTCCCGCTGCCGTTGGGCCCGACGAGGCCGACGACCTGTCCGGAACCGACCCGCAGAGTGACGTCCTCCACCAGCCGGGCACCTGACGCCTCGACCGTCACGTCATCGATGTCGATCCGCATCACGCGCCTCCGAGAGCATGGCCGCGGCCGCGCATCAGCAGGACGAAGCACGGCACGCCGATGACGGCGGTCAGCACACCGACGGGCAGTTCCGTCGGCGCCAGTACGACGCGGGACAGGATGTCCACCCAGATCAGCAGGACGGCGCCGACGAGTGGTGCGACGGCGAGCACTCGGCGATGGTCGGCGCCGACCATCATGCGTACGGCGTGCGGAACCATCAGTCCGACGAATCCGATCGCACCGCTGACGGCGACCAGAGCCCCCGTGACGGCCGCGGACACCAGGAACAGCTCCGTGCGCAGCCGCCCCGCGTCCACGCCCAGCGCGATTGCCGTCTCGTCCCCCATGGCGAGCGCGTTCAGCCGGCGCGCCGACAGCCCGAGATGGACGAGGCCGACGAGCACGGCCCCCGCGGCGATGGGCAGGGAGGCCCAGTTGGCGCCGCCGAGGCTGCCGAGCAGCCACATCATCGCCGAGCGCGCCGCCTCACCGCGCTCGGCGGCGAACACCATGAACGTGGTGACGGCCGAAAAGCCGTAGGACATCGCACTGCCCGTGAGGACGAGCCGCATGGGGGTCAGCCCGCGGGCGGTGCGGGCGATGGCGTACACCAGCAGCATGGCGAGGAGGGCCGAGAGGAACGCCGCGGTGGAGAGCGCCCAGATGCCGAGCGCACCCAGCGCCCCGAACAGGAGTACGGCGTTGGCTCCGACGGCAGCGCCCGAGGAGATGCCGAGGACGAAGGGGTCGGCGAGCGCGTTGCGGACCATGGCCTGCACGGCGACACCGATCGCGGAGAGCCCGGCCCCGACCACCGCGGCCAACACGGCACGGGGGAAGCGCAGTTCCCAGACGATGGTGTACGCCGGGACCTCGTCGGGGGCTATCGCGCCACCTGTGAGCCCCGCCCACAGATAACGAAGCACCTGCTCCCAGCCGAGTCCCGAAGCCCCCATCCCTGCCCCGCAGACGACGGAGAGCACCAACGCGGCGCACAGAGCGGTGAGCAGCGGCAGCAGCGGAACGCGCCGCGGCGGGGCGGGCCCGGCGCCCCTTCGCGCGGTGTGCGGCACGGCGGGGGTGCTGCGGACGACCGGTGTGGCCACGGGCGGTTCGCCTTCGCCTCGGGGCCGTGCACACACCGAGGAGCGGCCTGCGACGCGGCCGCGGGCGCAGCACCTCTCGCAGTCCACGGCGAGTTGACAGGAGCATTCACCGCCGCAGGTGATCGGGCTCACGGGGTGCCAGACCTGCGAACAGGTTCGTCACTCCGCCTACCGTTGCGGGTCAGCGCCGGACTTCGACCGGACTTCCCCCGCGGGGCCCCCGCAGCTTAGCGCGTTCCCGGCGGTACGCCGCGGGAGGACTGTGTGCGTCGACTGCCGTGGTCCCTGCTCGGGTGCGTGGTCACCGACCGGCCGAGCCGGACGGCCCGTCCGAGGTCAGCTCTGCTGCAGCGCGGCGAGGCCCTTCTTCAGGTCGTCCGCGTTCATCACCGGCTGGATCTCGATCCTCGCGCCGAGATCCTCGAAGAGCGGCTCCGCGATGCTCGGCATGGTGGAGCTGTCCTGCATGTCGAAGACGAAGGTGCAGGACCGTCCCCCTTCGCTGGGGCCGAAGTAGGCCGCCTCGGGCTTGAGTCGTTCGATCATCGCCTGCATGAGCTTGGGCAGTGAGCCGTTCTTGATGGCCTTGTTCGAGGCCTGAGTGTCCAGATGTGCTCTCAGCATGACCCGCATGGCACTCGCTCCTTCCGGCCACCGCGACCGGCGCGGTCCGCCCGCGCTCGCTGGGACCCGGTGACGTCGCGCTCAGCCTCACCGCGGGCCCTCGGGGCGGCAACATCTCGGCGGCCATCCGTGCCGCCTCAGGGCATGACGTCGCCGGCCATGGAGGGGGCCCCGGTGGGACGCACGCCGGGGGCGGGTGCGTCGGGGCGGTCCGCCGATCCGGCGCGGGCGAGCTCCCTGCGGGCGCGCATGAACGGCCGGGGCCGGTTCACGGCGAGAACCGCTGTCGTACGGCCGTCACGCCGGTACAGGCAGAGGAAGCTGCCCTCTTCCGGGGAGCCCTCGGCCAGGCCGACGGTGTCTTGGTCCTGCCGCCTTCCCGCGAACTGGATGCGTGCCCCGTACTGGTCCGACCAGAAGTAGGGCACGGCGCGCATGTGGCCCACGGTGCGGCCCGCCAGGAGGTTGCGAACGGCGACAGCGGGCTGCTCGGTGGCGCTGGTCCAGTGTTCGGCGCGCACCGCACCCACCCGGGCGACGTCCCCCACGGCCACGACCTGTGGGAGGGCGGTGGCACAGCCGTCGTCGCAGACCACGCCGTTGTTCACGAGCAAGGCGGAGTCCGCCAGCCAGTGCGTGTTGGGTACGGCTCCGATGCCGACGAGGACCACGTCGGCGGGGAGGACGCGGCCGTCGGTCAGTTCGACCGCGGTGACGGTGGCCCCGCCGTGCAGACGGGCAACCCCCGCCCCGGTGATCAACTCCGTGCCGCCGCGCACGTGCAGGGCCGCGCAGTGGGCGGCCATGTCGGGGCCGAGCTGCGGCACGAGGGGAAGCGGAGCGGCTTCCACCACGGTGACCTCGTGTCCGAGCGACGCGCAGGAGGAGGCGGTCTCGGCGCCGATGAACCCGCCGCCGATCACGACGACGCGCCGTGCCCCACCGCTCAGTCCGTCGCGCAGGGCGTGCGCGTCGTCGAGGGTGCGCAGGGTGTGGACGCCGCCGAGCCCCTCGGCGCCGGGCAGCGGTCTGGCGGAGGCACCCGTGGCGATCACGACACCGTCGGTGGCGACGGTGCGCCCGTCCTCCAGCAGGAGGGTGCGGCCACGCGCGTCGAGTCCAGCGGCGCGTGTGGCGAGCAGCCACTGCGCATCGAGTTCCGTCTCCTCCTCGGCATCGATGAGAGCGAGGTGCGTCTCGTCCGCCTTCCCGGTGAGGAAGTCCTTCGACAGGGGCGGGCGGTCGTACGGGCGGTGGCGTTCCTCGCCCACGATCACCAGACGCCCGTCGAACCCCTGGGCGCGCAGCTCTCTGGCGGCGTAGAGCCCGGCGAGCGAGGCACCGACGACGGTGACGGTTCTCATGCGGCGGTGCCCTCCTCTGCCGCCGGGCTGACGTGGACGAAGCCGTCGACGACGAACACCTGGTGGGTGCGGACGGGGCGGCGGGCGGGCAGACAGGTCGCCTGCCCGGTACGGAGATCGAATGAGGCGGCGTGGAGCGGGCATTCGACCAGACAGCCTTCGAGCCATCCCTCGGAGAGGGACGCGTCCTGATGGCTGCAGGTGTCGTCGATGGCATACAGCTCACCGTCGGCGTTGAACACGGCGATGGGCGGTGTGGTGCCGACACGGACGGATTCGCCCGCAGGGAGGTCTTCTAGGCGGCAAACGGGAATCATGGGCCCCCCTCGGTCCAGGACTCTTCGGTAACATGAGATTTCGCATGGCGCATGAGGGAGCGCTATACGCAACAGAATCCGCGCCGGTGGCCCGCCGCGTCAAGGGCTTCCCGAAGATGCGCCCCCCACGGACCGCAAGATGGCGAGAGTTGAGCTATGAGCCGCAACCGGACAGTGCCTGACCACACCGAGGACTCGCAGGAGCGCACACCCAAGGGCGGGGCCGGAGCCATCCAGTCGGTGGACCGCGCCGTGAGCGTGCTGGAGATCCTTGCGCGGCACGGCGAGGCCGGCGTCACCGACATCGCCGACGAGCTGGACGTGCACAAGTCGACGGCGTTCCGCCTGCTCGGCGTGCTGGAGAACCGCGGCCTCGTCTCGCAGGCCGAGGGCCGCGGCAAGTACCAGCTGGGAGCCGGCATGCTGCGCCTCGCGGGGGCGGCGGCGATGCGTCTGGACATCTCCCAGGAGGGTGCGCCGGTCTGCCGGGAACTCGCCGACGAGCTCGGCGAGACCGTGAACATCGCCGTGCTGGACGACGACGCCGCGGTCAACATCATGCAGGCCCGCGGCCCGTCCTCCGTCACCGCGCAGAACTGGCTGGGCAGGCGCACTCCGCTGCACGCCACATCCAGCGGGAAGGTGCTCCTGGCGTACCTGCCCCTGACGCTGCGCGAGGGGCTGCTGGCGCGGACGCTGCCGCGGTTCACCGAGCACACGGTGACAAGTGCCGGAATGCTGCGCAGCGATCTGGAGGCGGTCGAAGGGCAGGGATACGCCCTGGCCACCGAGGAGCTGGAGCTCGGCCTGCACGCCGCGGCGGCGCCCGTACGCGCGCACGACGGCAAGGTGATCGGCGCGCTCAGCGTGTCGGGGCCCGCCTACCGGCTGGAACGGGACCGGCTGCCCGAGCTCGCGGCGCGTACGGTCGTGGCGGCGAACGAGCTGTCCCGGCGCATGGGGTACGGCTTGTGACACACGGCCGTGTCCGGCGGATCAGGACATGGGCCGAACAGCGCTCGCGAACGACGCGGGGCACGGGGAAACCCGGCCCCGCGTCGTCGTGTGTCGGGGGTGTTTCCGTGCCGGCTTCCGGATTTTCCCGTCGTTGACCCACGACTCCTTGACGCCATCGCGGCGACTCCTCACGATGTTTCTTATAGCGCAACCTGTCGTGCCCTGCGCAACAGGAGAGGAGTCTCGTCGTGCCACATGAGGTCCGTGCCGTCGTCGCCGTCAAAAAGGGCGCACCCGTCGAGGTCCACACAATCCTCGTGCCCGATCCCGGCCCTGGTGAGGTGCTTGTCTCCGTGCAGGCGTGCGGGGTGTGCCACACGGACCTGCACTACCGCGAGGGAGCCGTCAACGACGACTTCCCGTTCCTGCTCGGCCATGAAGCGGCCGGCACAGTCGAGTCCGTCGGTGCCGGCGTCGACGACCTGGCGCCGGGCGACTACGTGGTCCTCGCCTGGCGCGCCCCCTGCGGCGCCTGCCGCTCCTGTCGCCGCGGCCGCCCCTGGTACTGCTTCGACTCGCGCAACGCGAGCCGGCCGATGACCCTGCAGGACGGCACGCCGCTGTCGCCCGCGCTCGGCATCGGCGCCTTCGCCGAGAAGACGCTGGTTGCCGCCGGCCAGGCGGTGAAGGTCGATCCCGCCGCCCGGCCGGAGGCCGCAGGGCTCATCGGCTGCGGCGTGATGGCCGGCTACGGCGCCGCGGTGAACACCGGCAAGGTCGGCAACGGGGACACGGTTGCCGTGATCGGCTGCGGCGGCGTCGGCAACGCGGCCATCGCGGGGGCCTGCCTGAACGGGGCCCGCAAGGTCATCGCCGTCGACATCGACGACCAGAAGCTGAACCACGCCGAGAAGTTCGGTGCCACGCACACGGTCAACTCCCGCGGCACGGACCCCGTCGAGGCCGTACGCGCGCTGACCGACGGCTTCGGCGTGGACATCGCCATCGACGCGGTCGGCCGCCCGGAGACGTTCGAGCAGGCCTTCTACATGCGCGACCACGCGGGCGTACTCGTCCAGGTGGGTGTCCCCGATCCCGGGATGAGGATCGCGCTCCCGCTGATCGACCTGTTCTCGCGTGGTGGCGCCCTGAAGTCCTCCTGGTACGGCGACTGCCTGCCGAGCCGAGACTTCCCGATCCTCATCGACCAGTACCTCTACGGCCTCCTCGACCTCAATTCCTTCGTCACCGAGACGATCTCCCTGGAACAGGTCGAGAACGCGTTCGCCGCGATGCACCGCGGAGAGGTCCTGCGCTCGGTCGTGGTCCTGTGACCGACACTCCCTGTCGTCCCCACCCGTCTCAAGGAGGGGCATGTCCCACGCACCCGCACCCGGTCCCCGTGTCGTGGTCATCGGCGCCGGCATCGTCGGTTGCTCACTCGCCGACGAGCTGACCGCACGGGGCTGGACCGACGTCACGGTCCTCGACCAGGGGCCGCTGCCCGCGCCCGGCGGTTCCACGTCCCACGCCCCGGGGCTCGTCTTCCGGACCAGCCCGTCCAAGACGCTCAGCGATTTCGCCTCCTACACCGTCGAGAAGTTCGGCGCCCTCGAAGTCGACGGGCTGCCCTGCTTCAACCCCGTGGGCGGGCTGGAGCTCGCCACCACCGAGGAGCGGCTGGCCGACCTGCACCGCAGGGCCGGGTACGCCGCCTCCTGGGGCATCCGCGGCGAAGTGATCTCCCCTGCGCGCTGCAAGGAGCTGTGGCCGCTGCTCGACGAGAGCAAGGTCCTCGGCGGATTCCTCACCCCCGACGACGGTCTGGCCCGCGCCGTCCTCGCCTGCCGTGCCCAGAGGGAACGTGCGGAGCGGGGCGGCGCCCGCTTCCTGGGACGGCACACCGTCACGGGCATCGAGACGGAGAACGGCCGCGTCACCGCCGTCGTCACCGACCGCGGCACCTTCCCCGCCGACCATGTCGTCTCGGCCGCCGGCTTCTGGGGCCCTGTCATCGGCCGCATGGCCGGTGTCGACGTCCCACTGCTCCCCCTCGCGCACCAGTACGCGAAGACCCGGCCGCTGCCGGAACTGGCGGGGCTGAACGACCCCCGCACGGAGGCTTCCCGGCCCATCCTGCGATTCCAGGACCGGGACCTGTACTTCCGCGAGCACACCGACCGGATCGGCATCGGCAGCTACGCCCACCGGCCGCTGCCCGTCGACCCCTTCGTGGTCCCCTCGTACGACGACGCACCTGTGATGCCGTCCTCGTTCCCCTTCACGCAGGAGGACTTCGCCCCGAGCTGGGAGGACTGCGCCTGGCTCATGCCGGCGCTCGCGGACACCGAGGTGGGCGAGGGGTTCAACGGCGTCTTCTCCTTCACCCCCGACGGCATGCCGGTACTCGGCGAATCCCGTGTGCTGCGCGGCTTCTGGCTCGCCGAGGCGGTCTGGGTCACGCACTCGGCCGGTGTGGCGAAGGCCGTCGCCGAGTGGATGGTCGACGGGCGGCCGCAGACGGACGTCCACGAGTGCGACCTGACGCGCTTCGAGGACGCGCAGCGCTCCCCCGCGTACGTCGCGGAACGTGCTTCGCAGCAGTTCGTCGAGGTGTACGACATCCTGCACCCGCTGCAGCCCATGGAACGGCCCCGACCCCTGCGGGTCAGCCCCTTCCACGCCCGCCAGCAGGAGCTCGGGGCGTACTTCCTGGAGGGTGGCGGCTGGGAACGTCCGCACTGGTACGAGGCGAACGCCCCGCTCGCCGAGGGAATCGAACTGCCGCAGCGGGACGCCTGGTCGGCCCGCTACTGGTCACCCATCGCCGCCGCCGAGGCGAAGGCGACCCGCGAGAAGGTCGCCCTGTACGACATGACCCCGCTGCGCAGGCTGGAGGTCACCGGGCCCGGCGCGCTCGCCTTCCTGCAGCGCATGACCACCAACAACCTCGCCAAGAAGCCCGGCGCGGTGACCTACACCCTCCTCCTCGACGACAGCGGCGGCATCCGCTCCGATCTCACCGTGGCCCGGCTCGCGGCCGACCGGTTCCAGATCGGCGCCAACTCCCGTGCGGACGAGGACTGGCTGCTGCGGCACGCACCGGACGACGTGCAGATCCGCGACATCACCTCCGGCACCTGCTGCGTGGGCGTGTGGGGACCCCTTGCCCGCGAGCTGGTGCAGCCGCTCGCCCGGGACGACTTCTCCCACCAGGGCTTCGGCTACTTCCGGGCGAAGCAGACGCATGTCGGCCTCGTACCGGTGACGGCGATGCGGCTGAGTTACGTCGGCGAGCTCGGCTGGGAGCTGTACACCAGCGCCGACATGGGTCTGCGTCTGTGGGACACCCTCTGGGAGGCCGGCCGGCAGCACGGGGTGATCGCTGCCGGACGCTCGGCCTTCAACAGCCTGCGGCTGGAGAAGGGCTACCGCTCCTGGGGCCACGACATGACCGACGAGCACACACCCTACGAGGCGGGCGTCGGCTTCGCCGTCCGCAGGGACAAGGGCGACTTCGTGGGCCGCGAGGCCCTGGAAAAGGAGGGTGAGCCGCGGCGCCGGCTGACAGCGCTGCTGCTCGACGACCCGGCGGCCGTCGTCCTCGGCAAGGAGCCGGTGTACGTCGACGGGGCACCGTCGGGTTACGTGACCAGCGCGTCGTACGGCTACACGCTGGGCCGGTGCATTGCGTACGCGTGGCTGCCTCCACTGTCGACAGGCACGGCCGTGCATGTCGAGTACTTCGGCGAGAAGGTCCCGGCGACCGTGGCCGACGAGCCACTGTTCGACCCGGACATGAGCCGTATCCGCCGCTAGGAAGGTCACCAGGCATGTCACCCACCTATGACGTCATCGTCGTCGGCCTGGGCGGAATGGGCAGCGCCGCCGCCCACCATCTCTCCGCGCGCGGCGCGCGCGTGCTGGGCCTGGAGAAATTCGGCCCGGTCCACAACCGCGGCTCCAGCCACGGCGGTTCGCGCATCACGCGCCAGTCCTACTTCGAGGACCCGGCGTACGTACCGCTGTTGCTGCGCGCGTACGAACTGTACGAGGCGCTGGAACGCGACACCGGCCGGGACATCGCGACCCTGTGCGGCGGTGTGATGGTCGGGCGCCCGGAGTCCCGCACGGTGTCCGGCTCTCTGCTCTCGGCCCGGCAGTGGGGCCTGCCGCACGAGATGCTCGACGCCAAGGAGATCCGCCGCCGCTTCCCCACCCTCACCCCCGAGGACGACGAGGTGGCGCTCTACGAGGCGCGGGCCGGACTCGTCCGCCCCGAGAACACGGTCGCCGCCCACCTTCAGCTCGCCGCACGGTCCGGCGCGGACCTGCACTTCGAGGAGCCGATGCTGCGCTGGGAGCCGTACCGCGACGGCGTGCGCGTCCACACCGCCGAGGACACCTACACCGCCGGGCAGTTGGTGATCTGCCCGGGGGCGTGGGCGCCGCAGCTGCTCACCGACCTGGGTGTGCCGTTCACCATCGAGCGGCAGGTCATGTACTGGTTCCAGCCCGACGGCGGCACCCGTCCGTTCCTTCCCGAGAACCATCCCATCTACATCTGGGAGGACGCGAACGACGTCCAGTTCTACGGCTTTCCGTCGATCGACGGGCCGAGCCTGGGTGCGAAGGTCGCGTTCTTCCGCAAGGGCACCGTCTGCACTCCGGAGACCATCGAGCGGACCGTCCACCCGGACGAGGTCGCCGCCATGGCGGACCAGCTCTCCCACCACATCCCGTCGCTCCCCGGCCGGTTCCTGAAGGCCGCCACCTGCATGTACTCCAACACGCCCGACGAGCACTTCGTGATCGCGCGCCATCCGGGGCATCCCGACGCCGTGACGGTCGCCTGCGGGTTCTCCGGACACGGTTTCAAATTCGTCCCCGTCGTCGGCGAGATCGTCGCCGACCTGTCGCTGAACGGCACCACCGAGCACCCCATCGAGCTCTTCGACCCTCGCCGGCTGTCCGCCGCGCCCGCCTGAGGAGGCCGCCGTGACGACAACCCCCGTCTCCCCAAGCCTGATCGCGACGCTGCCCGGCAGCTTCTACACCGATCCGGAGATCTTCCGGCAGGAGCAGGAGCGGCTGTTCGAGTCGATGTGGTTCTGCGCCGTGCGCAGCGCCGACCTCGACAGGCCCGGAGCGTTCCGCACCGTGCAGGTGGGCCGCGAGAGTGTCATCGTCAGCCGTAACCGCAAGGGTGAACTGCGCGCCTTCCTGAACGTCTGCCGGCACCGAGGCGCCCGGCTGTGCACCGAGGAGTCCGGCGAGCTCCGGCGCAATCTGCAGTGCCCGTACCACGCCTGGACGTACGACCTGGACGGCAGGCTGATCGCCGCGCCGAATCTGGTGAGGATGCCCGACGTCGACCGCACCGCGTACGGCCTGGTCACGGTGGCGCTGCGCGAATGGCTGGGCTACGCCTGGGTGTGTCTGGCCGACGAGGCTCCATCGTTCGAGGAGACGGTGATCGGCGCGGCCGTGGAACGGCTCGGCGACGTCGCGTCCATCGACTGCTACCGCACCGAGGACCTGGTGCTCGGCAGGCGCATCACCTACGACGTGCGGGCCAACTGGAAGCTGATCGTCGAGAACTTCATGGAGTGCTACCACTGCGCGACGATCCATCCCGAACTCACCGAAGTGCTCCTGGAGTTCGCGGACGGCTACGCGGCGCAGTACTACGTCGGCCATGGCGCCGAGTTCGGCGACGGAATCAAGGGTTTCACCGTCGACGGCAGCGAGGGCTTCGCGAGACTGCCGGAGGTCGCGCACGACCAGGACCGCCGCTACTACGCGATCACTGTCAGGCCGACGGTCTTCATCAACCTCGTGCCGGACCATGTGATCCTGCACCGGATGTTCCCGCTCGCCGAGGACCGCACGGTCGTCGAGTGCGACTGGCTGTACGCGCCCGAGGTGGTGGAGTCCGGCTCGGACGTGTCGAGGTCCGTCGAACTGTTCCATCGCGTCAACGCCCAGGATTTCGAGGCCTGCGAGCGCACCCAGCCGGCGATGGCGTCGCGTGCGTACCGGTCCGGGGGTGTGCTGGTGCCTACCGAGCACCACATCGGCATGTTCCATGCCTGGCTGACCGAGCGGCTGGGGGCGTCGGTGCCTGATCCGTCCACTGTCGGGAAGGACGCCGGCCTGCGCCCCGAGGACCGGTGAGCGTTCCTCGGACAGGGACCGGGGCCGGGGCCGTTCCGGCCCCGGCCGCACGGCCGCTGCTACTCGAACGGCGCGGTGTCGCCCGCCCCTCGGCGCACGATCTCGAGTTCGCCGCCGGAGAAGTCGACGACCGTGGTCGGCTCGGTGCCGCAGTCGCCCGAGTCGACCACGGCGTCCACCACATGGTCGAGTCGTTCCTTGATCTCCCAGCCCTGCGTCAGCGGCTCGTCCTCGTCGGGCAGGAGGAGGGTGCTGGACAGCAGCGGCTCGCCGAGGTCGGCGAGGAGGGCCTGAGCGACGACGTGGTCGGGAATCCGTACGCCGACCGTCTTCTTCTTCGGGTGCAGCAGCTGACGCGGCACCTCCTTCGTCGCCGGCAGGATGAACGTGTAACTGCCGGGAGTGGCAGCCTTGATCGCACGGAACACGTCGTTGTCGATGTGCACGAACTGACCGAGCTGCGCAAAGTCCCGGCACACGAGGGTGAAGTGATGACGGTCGTCGAGGTTCCGGATGGACCGGATCCGGCTGATGCCGTCACGACTGCCCAGCCGGCACCCCAGGGCATAGCAGGAGTCCGTGGGGTACGCGACGAGCGCACCGGCCCGGATGCTGTCGGCCACATTGCTGATGGTGCGCCGCTGAGGATTCTCGGGGTGCACATCGAAGTACTTCGCCATCCGCCGAGCATAGAGGGACGCCCGATGCGTTCGCCTCGCCCTGGGCGTGCCGTCATCCGGCAATGACCGACGACCGGCCGGTGGCGGCTTCGAGCAACTCGGGCTCCTTCAGGGTGCGCAGCAGGAGCCATCCGAGTGCGGGCAGCGCGATCAGGGGTGCGAGGGCGTTCTGCAAGGTGGTGGCGTCGGCGAGCGTACCGATGAGCGGCGTGGCGAGGCCGCCGATGCTGATGGTCAAGCCCAGAGTGACGCCGCTGGCAGTGCCCACGCGCCCGGGCAGGTAGTCCTGGCCGAGGGTGATGTGCAGAGAGAAGGGCACGTAGAGACCGGCCGAGGTGAGGGCGACGAACACGTACAGCAGCGGGCCGGGGACGAGGACGACGCCGCCAACCGCCGGGACGGTCAGGGCGTAGGACCACCGGACGACGGGGATGCGGCCTCGGCGGCCCGCGAGCTTCCCACCGGCCACGGTTCCGACCGCGCCGCCGAGGTAGAGCACGAACAGCGCGGCCGTGCCCGACGCCTCCCCTCCCCCGGCGCGCTGACGTGCGTAGTGCGAGATGAACGTGCCGAGGCCGACGAAGACGATCGAGCGGCACACGACGGCGCCCGACAGCCTGATGAAGGACGCCCAGTCGTCCTGGCCGCCGGTGACCCGGCCGGTGCGGGCCGCCGCCGGAGCCGCGGCTGGGGTCTTCGTACCGGCCCTGATCCCCCGCAGCGCAGCCACGCACAACGCCGCGCCGACGAGGGCCGGGACGACCAGCAGTGGGGAGGCGTGCAGCCCTCCGGTGGCGATGACGGCGGTGACCATCAGGGGCGCGACGGCGAAGCCGAGGTTGCCCCCGAGGGAGAACCAGCCCATCGCGGCGTGGCTGCCGCCGGCGGCGTCACGGGCCACGCGGGCGGCTTCCGGGTGGTAGGCGGCGACGCCGATTCCGGACACGGCGACGACGGCGAGAGTGAGGGCGTAGGAGCCGCTGACGCCGGCGAGCGCCACGCCGAGCCCGCCCATCAGCGCGCTCACCGGAAGGAGCCACGGCATCGCCCACTTGTCGGTGAGCGCCCCGAACAGCGGCTGGACGACCGAGGACAGCAGGGAGGCGGCCAGCACAATGCCGGAGGCGGCGGCGTAGGTGTAGGCGCGCTCGGAGACGAGGAACGGCACGAGGGCGGCCACCGCTCCCTGGTAGATGTCCACACAGGCATGGCCCAGGGACAGGAGGGCGATGTGCTTGTTGCGGGCGGGCGGGTTCGTCGGCACTTCCCCATCGTTGCTACGGCACGACGTGGCGCGCTTCCGATAAAATGCCAATGAATGCCGGACATCCGCCACACGCCCGAGGCGCCCACCCGCGCCCAGTCACTCGCTCCGGGAGCGAGCATCGATGCGCACCGCCACGACGACCACCAGATCGTCTACGCGGGCTCCGGCGTTCTGGCCGTCACGACCGACAGCGGGACCTGGTTCGCACCCGGCACCCGCGCCATCTGGGTCCCGGCCGGCTGCGTCCACGCCCATCGCGCGCACGGCCACCTCGCCCTGCACCTGCTCGGCCTGCCCACCGACACCAACCTCTCGGACTCGACGCCCCCACGGTCCTCGCCGTCAGTCCGCTGCTGCGCGAATTGATCCTGGCGTACACCAGCGGTCCGCATGACGACACTCCCGAACGGCTGCGCCTGCGGGCGGTACTCCTCGACCAGCTGCGCGCCTCTCCGCAGCAGCCCGTCCAGTTGCCGGCCCCCACCGACCCCCGCCTCGCAGCCGTCTGCGGCCTTCTTCACGACAACCCTGCGGACGCTCGGACCCTGGCCGAGCTGGGAGCTGCGGCGGGAGCGGGTGAACGCACCCTGAGCCGCCTCTTCCGGCGCGAGCTGGGCATGACGTTCCCTCAGTGGCGCACCCAGCTACGCCTCTTCCACGCGTTGCGCATGCTGGCCGAGGACGGGCCGGTGACCACCGTCGCCCATCGGTGCGGCTGGTCCTCGACCAGCGCGTTCATCGATGTGTTCCGTCGCGCCTTCGGCTACACCCCCGGCACGCACAACCGCCGTTCCTGACCCGTGAGAACGAGGGCGATGGCTGCGGCCTCCCGAGGGACGACGGGCGTCGTCACTCCATTTCGAAGTCCTCGAAGTCGAAGCCCGGCGCGACCACGCAGCTGACCAGAACGGGTTCCTCGCCCGCCGGTTCGGCACTCTGCCAGATCCCACCGGGGACGAGGACCTGCGGACGTTCGCCCCGCTCGACCCCGTTCCCGAGCACAGCCTCGACGGCGGCCGCCTCCTTGGGGGCGGCGCCGTCGCCTCCCAGCCGCATCCGCAGGGGGCCGCCCCGATGCCACAGCCACAGCTCGTCCGAACGCACCCGGTGCCATCGGGAGACCTCACCGGGATGCAGCAGGAAGTAGATGCCTGTCGCATACGCCCGCACGCCGCCGTATCCCTCGGGTGTCGCTTCACCGGACGTCTTCCACGTCTCCCGGAACCACCCTCCCTCGACATGCGGTTGGAGGCCGAGGTGCTCCACAAGATCAGAGATGTGTGCCATGGACATATCCTTGCGCACCCCGCGCGGATGCCGGGCTACTTGCCGTCCCTGAGTGCGCCCCAGCCGTGCCAGCGGTCGATCTCGATCCATGCGCTGACCCGGCCGTTCTCCCGCTGGGAGTAGGCGTGGCCCAGATAGTGGTGCGACAGCCGGTCGATGTCGGCGAGACCTTCGTCGTCACGCAGTTCACCGACGCGGCCGACGACGGTCAGGTGGGTGTACCAGCTGTGCTCGTCCAGCACCGTCAGGGTGACGCGGGGGTCCTTGCGGATGTGATCCAACCGCTTGCGCCCCTGATCCATGTTGACCAGTACACGGCCGTCGTCCCAGAGGTACCAGGTGGCCGCGGAGACCGGCTGGCCGTCCGGCCGGAGTGTGGTGATCACCGCGGGATTGGGCTTGCGGAGCATGGCAACGGCCTGTTCCGGAAGTGGCGGCCTCGACATGGGTTCTCCTCGTCCTCGCTCGCCGGGCCGTGCGCCCGGCTCTCGCTGCTTTCTGTGCCCGGGTTGGACGCGACCATGCCGGGCGGCCGTCGCACCCGCGGCCACCTGGCGTAGCGAC
This sequence comes from Streptomyces sp. NPDC043812, assembly GCF_056436245.1. Classification (NCBI taxonomy): domain Bacteria; kingdom Bacillati; phylum Actinomycetota; class Actinomycetes; order Kitasatosporales; family Streptomycetaceae; genus Streptomyces; species Streptomyces sp. NPDC043812. Next base: position 206,539 of record NZ_JBWKCY010000009.1, on the reverse strand, counting down.
GCTACGTTCGTGGGTAGCGTTGCTACGCCTCAAGCGTTAGCGTTGATTCTGTCGGGTTGCGGACCGGACCCGCGGCCCTTCCGGAACAGGAGCAGCACCATGAGCGAGCAGCACTCCCCGCAGCGCCGGGTCGCGATCGTCACCGGCGGTTCGCGCGGGATCGGCCGCGAGAGCGCCGAGCGGCTGGCCGCCGACGGCTTCTCCGTCGTCGTCAACTACGCGGGCAACCAGGCCGAGGCAGAGGCGACGGTCGCGGCCGTCACCGGCGCCGGAGGGCAGGCCATCGCCTGCCGGGCCGATGTGGCGGACGAGCACGCGGTGGCAGCGCTCTTCGATGTCGCCGAGGACACCTACGGCGGCGTTGACGTGGTCGTGCACGCCGCCGGCGTGATGACCCTCGCCCCGCTGGTCGACCTCGATCTCGACGCGCTAGACCGTATGCACCGCACCAACGTCCGCGGCACCTTCGTCGTCGACCAGCAGGCCGCGCGGCGCCTGCGGGACGGCGGAGCGATCATCAACTTCTCCACGTCCGTGCTCGGCCTGGCCCTGCCCGGCTACAGCGCGTACGCCGCCACCAAGGGCGCCGTCGAGGCCGTGACGATGATCCTGGCGCGCGAGCTGCGGGGACGGGACATCACCGTCAACGCCGTCGCTCCCGGGCCGACCGCCACCGCCCTGTTCCTCGACGGCAAGGACGAGGAAACGATCGACCGCATGGCGAAGATGAACCCGCTCGAGCGCCTCGGCACCCCGGCAGACATCGCCGAGGTCGTCTCCTTCCTCGCCGGTCCCGCCCGCTGGATCAACGGGCAGGTGCTGCGCGCCAACGGCGGGATCGTCTGAGGCACGAGGCTCCCCGACGCGCTTGCCGTCACTTCCCGCATCTCCTTCAGCAGAGGAATTCCGTCATGGGCAAGACCATCGTCATCACCGGTGCCGGCTCGGGCTTCGGAGCCCTCACCGCCCGTTCCCTCGCCGACGCCGGACACACCGTCTACGCCGCCATGCGCAACACGACCACCCGCAATGCCGACCGCGTCGCCGATGCCCGCGCCTACGCCACCGACCACGGTGTCGACCTGCGCACCGTCGAACTCGACGTCCTCTCCCAGGAGTCGGCCGACGCCGCCATCGACACGATCCTGGCCGACACCGGCCGGCTCGACGTCGTGATCCACAACGCCGGACACATGGTCACAGGCCCGACCGAGGCCTTCACCCCCGAAGAACTCGCCGCCGTCCACGACACCAACGTCCTCGGCTCACAGCGCGTCAACCGTGCCGCACTCCCCCATCTGCGGGGCCAGGAGGAGGGCCTGGTGCTGTGGGTCGGCTCCAGCTCCACTCGCGGTGGCACGCCGCCCTACCTCGCCCCGTACTTCGCCGCGAAGGCGGCCATGGACGCCCTCGCCGTGTCCTACGCCGCCGAACTCGCCCGCTTCAACATCGAGACCTCGATCGTCGTCCCCGGCTCCTTCACCAGCGGCACCGACCACTTCGTCACGGGCGGACATCCCGCGGAGCGGACTCTCCTGCCCGCGTACGAGGAGCGCTACGCCGGGCTCATGGACCAGGTCTCAGGGCGCCTCGCGGCCCTCGCCCCCGCCGACGCCGATGTCTCCCAAGTCGCCGACGCCATCGTGCGGATCGTCGACACCGCACATGGAAAGCGCCCCTTCCGTGTCCACATCGACCCCGCCGACGACGGCAGCGAGACCGTCAGCGCCGTCGCCGACCACGTCCGCAGCGAGTTCCTCACCCGCATCGGACTGCACGACCTCCTCACACCGCACGTCCCCGGCAAGGAGTGAGGCGGCCCGCACCCGCGCCTACGGTGGTTAACAGCGCTACCCGCCTTGATAGCGTCCCTCCCATGAGCACGCGCGCACGCATCCTCGAAGTCGCCGCCGAGCTGGTCGCGGCGTCTGCGGACGGGGACATCTCGACCCGGGCCGTGTGCGAAGCCGCCCAGGTGGGTGCCCCGGCCCTGTACCGGCACTTCGGTGACAAGGAAGGCCTGCTGTCGGCCGTCGTCGACCACGGCTTCGACACGTACCTCGCGACGAAGCGGCAGCACGTGCCCGGAGCGGACCCGGTACAGGACCTGCGAGACGGCTGGGACACCCACGTGGCCTTCGCCCTGAAGAACCCGAACCTCTACCGCTTGATGAATTCACCCTCGATGCGCACCGCGCCGGCCTCCGCCCTGGAGTCCCATCAGATCCTCACCCGCGACCTGGAGAGGGCGGCCGCACTCGGCAAACTGCGGCTGGCGCCCCAGGTGGCCGCGCAGATGGTGATGTCTGCCAACGTCGGAGTGGCCCTCATGCTGGTGGCCCGGCCCGCGACCTTCACGGACAGGACGATGTCGACCCGGGTGCGGGACGCGGTCCATGCCGCCGTGCTCACTCCGGAAGCCTTCGCCGCACACGACACGTCCGGCGGCACGGCCGACGGGCGGGACGAGACCCAGGTGCCGGCGACGGCAGCCAGGCTGAACGCCTTGCTGGGCCGGTCCGCGCCGGGGACCCTCAGCGCCGCGGAGGCGGGCCTGATGAGCGAATGGCTGGACCGCCTGTCCACCACGCAACCGAGCCGCGCGGACGAGCCGTCGGCCTGACCCGCCGACGGCCACGAGGCGGGGCCCGGTGTCTTCACGTGACCCCCACCTCGTCGGCCTTCAGATCACTTGCACCGGCGCCCGGTGTTGATGCAGGACACCACCTTCTTCATCAGGTTCTTGTCGAAGACGTTGATGAAGTCACCGTGGTCGGTGATCGGCTTGTGCAGCTGCTCGGGAAACGAGTCCACCGCGAACACCGAGGAGTTCTGCCCGTCGAAGACCGGCGGCGGCACGTCGTAGACGATGCGCTGCACGAGCTGCGGAATGGCCCGGAAACCCTTCTGGCAGCGGCCGCTGCTGTCGGCGAAGGCGACATGCGTGCGGTGGTTGGCGCTGTCCGTGTTCCGGCCGTCCCAGCAGCTCTGGAACTTGAAGGACCGCACGACCTTGCTCCCTTCGGGGCAGATCGGGTACTTGTCCTTCAGCTGACGGTTCTCGAATCCGGTGCAGCTCCACGACGCGTTCGCGTTCGCGTTGCCGTTGACGAACGCCTTGGCGTCGCCGGTGATGATGCGCAGGAATCGCGGCATCGCCGTGACCTTGCTGCGGGGATTGCCGACGAACTGCAGCGTGACCTGGGACGGCGTCTGGATCTCGCCGACATTCTGGTCGTTGCCGCCGCCGTCCGCATTCACGTCGTTCTCGTCCTGGCCGTTCTGCAGGCGCAGCACGGGCCAGTAGTAGGTCGACCTGTCACCCTGGTTCCGGCAGGTGGTCTCGCCGTTGGCAAGGTCGTCGTCGCTGGCGAAGGCGTCATTGGCCTGGTTGCCCACGTAGTCGTGCATGTGGTGCGCGCCGTTGGCCACGCCGGGGGCGACGATGACGTTGTCCGGGTTGAACTTGCCGTTCGCGTTCACGCCGCAGTTCGTCGTGAACGTTCCCGTGGATGAGCCGCGGCGATTGCGGGGCCGGTCGACATTCGGCTGGAGGTTCTCGATGTTGACGAAGTCGCCCTGCTCGGGGCCGTTGCCGGCCTGACCGTTGTTGTTGCCGTTCTGGTCGCCGCCGTTGTCCCCGTCGTTCTCGTTGCCCTGGCCGTCGCCGTTGTCGTTGCCCTGGCCCTCGCCGTTTTCGTTGCCCTGACCGCCGTCTGCGCCGTTGCCCTGTCCGTTGCCGGCGTCGTCCTTCTTCAGGGTGCAGGACGCCATGGCCTCGAGCCCCTGCGGCTGCTGTCCAGTCACGCGGCCGATGGCGACGGCGATGCGGTCGATGCTCGCCACCCGCTTGCTGCGCAGCGGTGAGAGAATCGCATTCTGGGCGAACTGCCGATCGCGCTCCAACTGCTCTTTGTTGTCGGCCAGTCGCTGGTAGGCGTCGGTGATCTGGCTGTCCATCGTGGCCAGTTCGCGGTCGACTTCCGGCCGAGCGGGATCCGGCACGGCCGGCAGCCCGTTGGCGACCTCGGGGCAGTCGACGGTGGACACCTGCTGCCAGGCATTTTGCGTGCGGTTCTGCTGGCCTTCGTTCCGGTCGGCCGACCACGGCCCCCAGCCTTGACCGGCAGACGCGTACGTGTTCACGCCGAGGAGAACACCTCCGCCGAGGATCAGTGCGGCCGAGGCCGCCAGAACCCGCTTGGTCTGCTTCGAACGTCTTCGTACTGTGTGTCTCAAGGGAACTCCTATTGCTTCATTACCGGATCTGGGGGAGAAGCCGGCAGAGAGAGCAGCGCGTCGCTCCATACGGAAACGGTGCGGGGAGTGTTCAAGGGCACTGGTATTTCGTCACATCCTCCAACTCCCGGCACCCGGTCGACTCGTCGGCATCGCCAGGCGAGAGTGAACAACTGCCTTTTCCAGCAAGGGATTTGATGCTTCCAATGCTCCACCGGGAGGTACATCGGAGGGTAGTCTCGCCACGACGTAGCCGACGGACCGTAGCTGTGCGGGGAGAGGCGGAGAGCGCCTGTGGTCAACGAGAACCCGTCCGGGACCTCGATACCCTTCGACGTGCCGACCTCGGCGCGGGCCTACGGGTGGATGCTCGGGGGCAAGGACAACTACGAGATCGACCGCAAGTTCCTCCTGTCCACGCTGCCGGACTTCCCCGAGTGCGTGGACATAGCCCGGCAGAACCGGCAGTTCCTCTTCCGGGCCGTGCGGTATCTGACGCGGGAGGCGGGCATCCGCCAGATCCTGGACATGGGCTGCGGTCTCCCGACTGACAACAATGTGCACCAGGTCGCCCAACGCTTCGCCCCCGACACCCGCGTCGTCTACATCGACATCGACCCGATCGTGCTGGCGCACGGCATGGCCCTGCTCGCTGACGACGACTCCACCACCGTCATCACTGCCGACATGCGGGACCAGCAGTCCGTCCTCGACCATCCCGAGGTGAAACGGCTGATCGACTTCCGCGAACCGGTCGCCGTGCTGTTCCTGTCCGTGGTCCACCACCTCACCGATGCCGGTGACCCCCGAAGGATCCTGCGCACGGTCATCGACCGTGCGGCACCGGGCAGTTACCTGGGGCTGTCCCAGGTCGTCTCCGACGACCCGGCCAGAGGCGCCGAGATGAGCGCACACATCTCCGGCGGGGGCATCCCCTGGCAGACGCGCACCCCGGCCGAACTCGACTCGTTCCTGGACGGGCTGGAGCCGGTGGATCCTGGACTGGTCAATCTCGCCGACTGGCGCCCCGACCCCGACCAGCCGCCGCTCGCTCCCGTGCACGCGTCACTCGCCCCCTACCTCGGTGCCACCGACCAGCGCAAAGGCATCTACGAGTACGGCGGACTACTCCGCAAGCCGTGAGCGCACGCTCGATTCTCGAACGGCAATGCCGTCCACACCGGACGGCCCGGCAGCGCCCCTCCCGCAGCGGCGTGCAGTGGTTCAGTACCTGGCCCGGCGGGTCCCCGCGACCGGACCCGGCACGGCGGTCAACGCACTCGCCGAGGGCCGGAGTGGCGCAGCCGCAGGCCGAGACAGACCAGAGCGGCCACGAAGATCACGATGCCGATGATCAGCAGATGGAGAAGTCCGTCGGCCACGGCGCCGATGACGCCCAGCACGACGGCGACGAGGACGAGGAACAGGAAGAGAGCCACGATAGGGACACCGCCCCTGTGAGCACGGGGGCACTCAGCGGCGGGCAAGCTGCCGTTCGCCGTTGGCACCGGGTTGATAGACGAGGCCGTAGTGCTGGAAGACGCCTTCCTCGTCCTCGGCGGGAAGCACGTCGTCGGTGCCGATGGCGGGGCACTTCTTCACCAACGACTTGTCGTAGGCGACCCTGACGTACTCGGGCCCGACGGTCGCGCCGTCCAGCGGGACGAAGACCAGCTGACGACGGCCGGGCAGCCCGACCTGCACCGTGGCCATGGCCGGCTGGTCGGTGCTGGTGTCGACGTAGATCGCCTCCAGCGGCCCGATCCTGCGCCCGGCGGCGTCGACGACGTCGTGAGTGCGCCATTCACGGATATCCGCGATCTGGATCATCCCGGCTCCCTTCGTGCGGCGGGCGCACGCGATTCCGCACCCTCAAGCCTGCCCCCGACGGTCCACCGACGCCAAGCTCAAGTGCGGGGGCCCGAGGGCGCAGGACATGCGAAGAGCGGCGATCAGTGATGGCATCGAAGAGTCGCTGCCGCAGAGAGCAGGGAGCAGGGGACGGTCGATGACGGGTAACGGAGATGTCGGTCCTCGCGCAGGCAGTCTGAGTATTGACGACCTCCTGGTGAGGGTTGCTCACGGTGACCGGGACGCCTTTCCGGCCGTCTACGACGCGCTGGCCGTTCCGGTGATGGGACTGGCCTGCCGCATCCTGCGTGACCCGGCACAGGCCGAGGAGGTGACGCAGGATGTGATGGTGGAGGTGTGGCGGACGGCCGACCGGTTCAGTGCCCAGCGAGGGAGCGCGCGGTCGTGGGTCATGACACTGGCGCACCGTCGGTCGGTGGACCGCGTGCGGTGGGCGCAGGCCAACAGCGACCGGGAGCTGCGCGCCGCGCTCCTCCAGCAGGAGACGCCCTTCGATGTCGTTGCGGAGGCCGTGGAGGGGCGGCAGGAGCAGCAACAGGTGCACAAATGTCTGGGGTCACTCTCCGATAGGCAGCGCGAGGCGCTGATTCTCGCCTACTACCGAGGACTGACTTACGCTGAAGTGGCGCAGTCCCTGTCGGAGCCGGCAGGGACCGTCAAATCACGGATGCGGGATGCGTTGCGCCGTCTGCGGTTGTGTCTGGAGGCTGTGCGATGAAGCAGGCCGAGGACCCCCACGCTGCGGTCGGCGCCTTTGTCCTGCACGCGCTGCCGCCCTGCGAGGCAGCCGCATACGAGAACCATCTGGCCGGCTGTGCGGACTGCCGCCGTGACGTCGCGGACCTCTCGGAGACCACAGCGGAGCTGGGGCTCGCCGAGCACAGACTCCCGCCGCCCGAGCTGAAGCAGCGCGTACTGGACCGTATCGCCGTCACCGATCAGTCGCCGCTGCCTCCTGCTCCTGCTCCCGCTCGCACGTGGCGCACGAATCCGCTGCGGTGGGCACTCGCGGCCTGCGTCGCCGCGGCCGCTGCCCTGGGCGGCATCGCGGTGTGGCAGTACCAGCGCGCCGACGACCTGCAGACGCAGGCCGAGCAGCGCGCCGAGCGCTACTCGTCCCTTGCCGAGGTGCTGGCCGCACCGGACGCGACGATCCGCACCCAGGAGCTGGAGGGCGGGGCCACCGCCAGCGTCATCACCTCGCGCGCGCAGAGCCAGGCGGCGTTCATCGCCTCAGGGCTGGCGCCGCTGGGGTCGGGCAAGGTCTACCAGCTGTGGTTCAACGATGCGGGCAGCCCACGTGCTGCCGGACTGCTGGCGGGCCGGGGCGGTGAGCAGGGCCGTGTCCTCGAGGGCCCCGTCGGCGATGCGACCGCTGTGGGGATCACCGTCGAACCTGCGGGCGGCTCCCCGCAGCCCACCACCGCTCCCCTCGGCGTCTTCGAACTGCCGACCTGACCGGCACGTCGCACCCCCTGAATCAGCCCTGCGCACCCATTTCACCGGGGTACCCATCCCCACGTGGACCGGCTTCGAATCTCCTGTGTCACACGGCTCACGCACAGGAGGACATCGTGTCGTACAAGGATCGCCGCCGCCGCTGGTGATCACTCGTTCGGCTGCCCGAGCGGGCGGCACATCAAGGGAACGGTCATGTCGATCCTCGCCGCCCCGATCCGGGACACCCTCCCCTGTCATCGACTGCCCCTGGCAGGAACACGGGCGCCTGCCGCCGCCCGCCGTGCCACCGCCGACTGGCTCGGCCCCCTGCCCATCGGCCAGGACGCCGTCGACGAGGTGGTGCTGATCGTGTCCGAACTGGTCACCAACACGATCAGGCACACCCACGGCCCGTGCATGCTGACCATCGCTGCCCACGGCGATTGCCTCGACATCGCCTGCCGTGATCGCAGCGAAGCCCTCCCCGAACCCTGGCACCGCAGCGGCGACGAGCGGGGCGGATTCGGACTGCACCTGGTGCAACAGCTGAGCCGCGACCTCCACGTCGTGCCCGAGCTGGGCGGCAAGACCGTCCATGCGATCTACGGCCTCTGACAGCCGGCAGGGTGACCGACGCGGTACCACTTCGCGGACACCCACGCTCGCCGCCGCTCAGCCGACTCCTGTCGGCTTCGCGGCGCCGGCGGTGGTCAGCGGGGGTACAGCTGAGAGGCGGGAACGATCTGCTGGGGCTGGTTGGGGCTGGACCACAGGAGCTTCATATGGGCTTCGCCGACGGTCTCCGCGTACTCGATCCTGACGGCGTGCCGGTTGCCGGCGGTCAGGTTCACCTGTGCCTTGTCGATGCGCGGCCCATGGGGCTGCCAGGCGTCGATGACGAGCTCGTCGTCGATCCAGACCCGCACGGCGTCGTCCGAAACGGTGGTCAGGGTGTACGCCTCGGTGCGACGGGGCTGGATCGAACCGGTCCAGCGGATGGAGAAGTTGTCCTGCGGGACAGCCGTGTCCGGTGAACCGGTGAACTTCCACGAGTGGTTCACGGTCGGGTCGACGCGCGTGACCGCAGGGGGGCCGGTGAGGGTCGCGTTGTCGAAGAACTCGGCCGTCAGGCCACGCCCGTGGCCGCGGGGAGCCGTGCGGCCCGGGTCCACCGTCAGTTCGACAACCGTGGCGGCGGCATTGGTGGGGCCGCCGGACGGCGTGATGTCGTAGCCGTCGCCGGAGGTTGTCACGGTCACCTTCTGTGTGCTGCCGAGGACGCGGACGTGCTCCACCCGGAAGTCCGTCAGCGCCTTGAGGTGCAGGGTGCCGCCGTCGGCCGGCCACCGGGTGACGGCGGCGAACAGCTTGTCGCCCTTGCGGCTGACGGTGCCCCAGGTGGGCTGTTCGACGATGCCGGCGTGGCGGGCGCCGTGGACGGCATCGCCCTGGCCGGCGGTGCGCAGCCACGTTCCCACCTCGGCGAGGCGCTGAAGCGATGCCCCCGGAATGCGGCCCCTCGCGTCGGGGCCCACGTTCAGCAGGTAGTTGCCACTGCGGGATGCGGTGGTCAGCAGGTGGCGCACCAGGGTGGTGGCGGACTTCCAGTTCTCGTCATGACGGGCGTAACCCCAGTGGTCGTTGATCGTCATGCAGGATTCCCACAGCTGTCCGTCGATCGGGACACCCGGGACCTCCTGCTCGGGGGTTCCGTAGTCGCCGTCGACGACCCGCCGTTTGCCGACCCGATTGTTCACGACGAGGTCGGGATCGAGCGCTCGGACGTACGCCTCGAGCCGTTCGCCGTCGCCGGCGGTCCACGGGTTCTGGGGCTTGCTGCCGGTCCACTCGCCGTCGAACCACAGCAGAGCCGGGTCGTAGGTGTCGACCAGTTCCTTGAGCTGGGCGTACATCCTCTTCTCGTACGCCGGGAAGGTCGCGGGGTCGGGGGCGTCCGGGTCGTGCCAGTCCCAGATCGAGTAGTAGAAGCCGAGCTTGATACCTGCGGCATCGGTGGCCTCCTTCAGCTCGGCCAGGATGTCGCGCTCCCTGTCGAAGGCCGAATGGTCGCGCACATTCCAGGAGTTGACCTTGGTGGGCCACATCGCATAGCCGTCGTGGTGCTTGGAGGTGATGACGATGTAGCGCATCCCGGCGTCCTTGGCCGCCGCGACCACGGCCTTCGCGTCGAAGTCGGCCGGGTTGAACGTCGCGGCCTGCTGCTCGTACTCGTCCGTCGGGATGTCGCACTCCCGTTTGATCCACTCGGCGTCGCGGCAGACGGTGCCGTCGGCACGTGTGTATTCGCCTTCCAGGTTCGAGTAGGCGCCGAAATGGATGAACATGCCGAACCGGTCCTCACGGAACCACTGCGTACGCCGGCTGGAGAACGGGTCGTCGACGGCGTGGTCCGTGCCCGGCCCGGCGGCGGGAGCCGTCGCGGGTCCGGAGGCGGGGGCGCTCCCCGCGGCTGCTGCCGGAACGGCGGTGGCGGCGAGTGCGGAGGCCAGCAGGAGGGCGAGTCCCGTGGCTCGGTGGGGGCGGTGGCGTCGGTGGGGCATACGCATGGGGGGCTCCCTGGGGGATGGTTCGACGAGTCGGCGGTGCGGACCGAACGGCGAAACGCTGGGGAACCTAGAGGCACATTCATCGGATGTCAACGCCCCAACACTCCGAAACTGCCCCGCAGTTGACGGCATCTCCCCCACAGAACTCCGATGAATGGATGATGTCCACCCCGCCTGTTCCCCGATGACACGTACCGCAGGGCCGCTCGACAGCAACGCACCGGGCACGCGGCTCATGACCGCGTGCCCGGTGCCTGTCGAAGCGTGCACTGCCGGGTGCTCCGTGGTGGGGAAGGGCCGTGCTACGGGTGGACGAGCACGTGGGAGAGCGCCATGCGGCCGGTGCCGGCAAGCTCGATCCGGACGAACCGGGTCGTGGCGTCCACGTCGATGAGGGTCGGTCGCAGGGCCCTGCCCGGGACACGCACCGTGCGGGTGTCCGTGATCACGTCGAAGTCGGCGGTCGTCATGGAGGAGTTGTTCCAGACCTCCACCTGGCCCACGTGCTGGGCGCTGCCGAGGTCGACCTGCCACCAGGCACCCGGCTCGGAGAGCGTACGGGTGTCGGTGGTGGTGTCACCGTCGACAGCGCTCACAGCTGCCGCCGCGCCGTCCGTCGACGACTGCGTCACCGTGCCGGCACGGGCCAGGTCGGGGCGGAGCCGCTCCACCGGGCCGCGCACGGCGCCCGCGGAGACTGCCACCTGCACGGCCTCCGCCGGGAGTTCGTCCAGCCCGGTGAGGTTGTCCGTCATGACGGACCCGCGGCCGCTGAGCGCCGGTGCCGCGGTGTCGGTCCAGTTTCCGCGGGCGGTGTTCTCGATGCCGTAACCGGCCCAGTTGGACACCCACTTGTAGCCGATGCGGGTGATCACGTTCCTCTCGACGAGGATGTGCGAGGACTGCTCGTCGAGGTAGATGCCGTTTCCGTCGCGCTCGGTGTTGCCGTACGCGGAGCGATTGATGTAGTTCCCGGAGATCACCGTGCCCGGCTGGTCTCCCTGGGTGTAGATGGCACCGCCGTCGTGCTGTTCGTGCGCGACCTCCATCACGTTGGTGATCCGGTTGCCGGTGATCCGGTTGTCGCGCAGGAGAGACTGCTGCGCCTCCGGCTGGTTCCAGCCCCAGCCGACGGAGATACCGGAGTACGGCAGCCGGTCGAGCGTGTTGTGGTCGACGCTCAGGTCCGCCTCGTAGCCGGCCCAGATGCCGACGGCGTCGGTGTACTCCACGCCGGCGTGCCGGATCGTGTTGTACGCGACGGTGTTGCGCTCGCCCGCCAGTTCGGCCCCGGGCATCGGTTCGGTGTCGCCCATGTACACCGCGCCGGACGACAGGTCCGTGAAGGAGGAACGGGTGACCGACGAGTCCTTGGTGCCCGCCTCCAGGATCGCGCCGGCGCCACCGAGACGGGTGAACCGGGCCCGGTCCACCGTGACGTTCCGGCCGCCGCGGACGGTGAGGGCGGCGGCCGGCTTGGTGTAGAAGCGGCCCGCATGGTCGACCGGCCCGGTGGCGCCGGTCAGCGTGAGCCCGGCCTGCATCCCCGCATAGCCCTCGTCGGTGTTCGGCCGGCCGTACGCGGCGTAGGAGAAGCCGAGGCCCCGGATCGTCACGTCGCGCGCGCCGTCCAGCACGAGCAACTGCTCGGTGTGAGGCGTCACAGCCTGCGCGCGGCGCATGTTCTCGCCCTTGCGCGGCAGGTAGGTGACCGTTCGCGCTGCGGAGTCCCACACGAACTCGCCGGGCTCGTCGAGGAGTTCGACGGCGTTCTCGAAGAACGCGACGCCGCTGTAGCGTGACGAGTCGACGGTGGTGGTGTCCCAGGCGGGGCCTGTGCGGTTGGTTCCGCTCGCGGAGTTGGTCCAGCACGGTTGGGCGAACGTGAGTGCGTCCCCGTCGACCCCGGCGATCCGGCAATGGTAGTTGCGCCAGCGGACGCTGATCACGGCTTCTGCGTCCGTCGGCCGTTTCCAGTCGGCGATGCCTGTGGCGGTGGCCCCGGTCATCCCCGTCCGGGTGGCGTCGCACACCGAGGCCGCGCAGGCATCCCCACGTGCGCGGACGGCCCGCTCGCCGTCGACGAACAGCTGACGCGGTGTGACACCGGCGGGCACCCCGGCCGTCCAGGTCCCGTCCTCGCCCGGGGTCCAGCCGACGAGCGCCCGGCCGCCGGAGAGCACCGGGGCGGCGCCGGGAGCGGCGGTCCAGGTGACGGTGTGTCCGTCGCTTCCCGAGTCCTGCGCCCCCAGGCGCAGCGGCTCGTCCAGCGTGTACGTCCCGCCCCGGAGCAGGATCCGGACGTCCTGGCCGGTGACGGTGCGGGCCTCGTCCCGTGCGCCCTCCAGCGAACACGGCCGGGCGGCGGTGCACGAGTCGCCACGGCCGCCGGGCGAGGCGAACAGGGTGCGGGCGGCGGGATCGGCCTGCGCCGCGGGGGCGGTGAGGACCGATGCGAGCGTGACCGCGGCGAATACGGCGGCCATGCCTCTGGCTCTTGCGGTGGGACGGTTCACGCCGGTGCCTTCCAGTCGGGGTGTCCGGGCATGGGCGGATTGACGGCTCCGAAGAGCCAGTCTCGGAGGAAGCCGTCGAGGGACCGGTCCCCGGTGACCTGAACGGTGTGCCGGATGAAGTCCTCGCTGGTGACGTTGCGGTCCTTGAAGCGTTCGGGCCACAACCGCATGACACGGTCGAACCGGCGGTCCCCGGTGCGCTTGCGCAGGGCGTGGAGGACCAGGGCACCGCCGTCGTAGATGTTGGTGCCGCCGAGCGCCTTCGGCAGTCCCGGGGGTCCGTCCTGCGCCCGGATCGCGTCGAGCTTGCCGTAGATGGTCCTCATCCTGTCCTCGAGGACCGACCAGCCCTGCTCCTCGCCGAACAGTCCGGCGTAGTACACGGCGGGGCCCTCGTTCAGCCATGCCTGCTGCCAGTCGGCGGGCGTGACCGAGTCCCCGTACCACTGGTGGACCAGCTCGTGGATCATCGTCGTCTCGTAGGCTGGATGGCCGGCCGCGTTGGGTGTGAACCAGCTGGTGGCGAACAGGGAGAGTGTCTGGTTCTCCAGCGCCGCCTTGTATCCGTCGTAGATGTGGCAGCCGTACACCGAGTACGGGTAGCGGCCGAACTTTGCCTCGCACCAGGCCAGATGATCCGCGGTGCGGGCCACGATCGGGCCGTACTTGTCCTCCGTGCCCTGCGGGACGATGTGCCGCAGGGGCAGACCGCGGTGGCCGGTCCCGTAGAGGTAGGTGCCCTTCACCACGGCGATGCCGAGCAGTTCGGTCGCCATCCGTTCGCGCAGTGCGAAGTGCCAGACGGTGGATCCGTCGGCGCGCGGCGTCCTGTGGAGGAGGTCGCCGTTGGCGGTCGCGACGAAGCCTTCGGGCGCGCCGATGTGGAAGGTCCAGGTCGCCTTGTCGGAGGGGTGGTCGTTGCAGGGGAGGAACGTGTCGGCGCGGGAGGACTGGGTGGCGGAGGCGAAGCCGCCGTCCGTGCCGAAGTTCCAGCCGGTGAGACCGGCCCGTGACGCCTTGCCGTTGCCCCGGTAGCGGACCTCGACGGTGAAAGCAGTGCCGTGGCGCAGCGGCCGCGCGGGGGTGACCGTGAGCTCCTGCCCGCTCTGGCCAAGAGAGAGGTCCCAGACGGCCTCGCGGCCGTCGACGGTGACGGCGTCGATGGCGTGGCCGTCGGAGTCCAGGTTGAACGCGGACAGGTCGTGGAGAGCCTTGGCATGCATGGTCACGCTGCCGGTGAAATCGTAGGTCACCGGCGTGAAGTCGAAGGTGAGGTCGTAGTGGGTCACCTGGTAACCGCCGTTGCCCAGAGTGGGGAACAGCGGGTCACCGAGGCCGTCGGAACCGGGCCGCGGTGCGAAGCCGACGGCGGAGGCGGGCGAGCCGATGACCGGCACGGCGACCGCGGCGGCGACCGCCGCGCCGCCGAGGCGCAGTGCGGCGCGTCTGGTGGTGGGCAGGCCGGTCACTTCTGCCCCCTCTGCGCGGCTTCCTGGAACTCCGCGCGCGCCTGTTCGGCGCCCTTGGCGAGGAACTCCTTGACCAGGCCGTCGTAGGCGGACATGGGCTTACGGCCCGAGACGATGTCCTTCAGACCGTCCAGCTTGAGTGTGAGGAGACTGCCGGCCCCCTTGGATTCCCACGTGGGAGAGGAGTACATGAGGACCGGGTCCTCCACCATCATCGGGATCAGCTTCGTGTACGCCGTGTGCACATGGCGGACCGCGTCCTCACTCACCGCGCTGAACACGGCGGGGACGGCGGAGGCGAGCATCTTCCAGGGCACGGCGACGTTCTGGGTGCCCTGCTCGGTGAGGACGGGGTTGCCCTTCGCGTCGCGGGTGAAGTCGGTGCCCTCGACGCCGTAGTTGATGAGCGTGTACTCCTCGCTGCCGAACGGCGCGGCGGCGAAATCGGCGAGGGCGAGCAGCTGCCTGACTCGCTCGTCGGAAGCCTTCCTGATGAAGGTCGTGGACAGCGTGAGGTTGTCCGTCCAAGCGACGGCCTTGTCACCGAAGGGCGTCATCGGCCGGACGTCGTACCTCTTGTCCACCGCGGCCATGGCGGCGACATAGCCGGTGACGGGTGTCAGATAGGCGGGCATGCCGTCGTACACATAGGCGGCCCTGCCGTTCTTGAACATGTCGGTGTACTGGGCCTTCTGCGCGCCGGACATGCCGATCGTGCCGGGGTGGAAGCAGCCCGCCTCGTAGAGCTTGCGCGCGGTCTCGACCGCGAGGCGGTACTCGTCCGTCTCCAGATCGGTGGTGAACCTGCCGCTGCCGGCATCCATCCGCCAGCCGTAGGGCGCACCGGCCGACATGGCGAGCAGCTGGGTGACTCCCGCCACGATCGCGTACCGGTCGTTCTTCGGGCGGGTCAGTTCCTTGCAGAGTTCCACGAACCGGTCCAGTCCGGTGATCTCGTCGAGGCTGCGCACTCCGACCTCTTCGAACAGGTCGTGCCGGTAGAAGCCGGCGCCGGCCGTTCCCATCCGGGCGATGGGCACGCCGTAGAGCTTTCCGCCGTGGATCGCGGACTGCCAGGCGCCCTGCGGCACGGCGGCGAGGTTGGGATAGTCCTTGACCTTGTCACCGGAGAGGAACGGAGTGAGGTCGGCGCACTTGGCCGCGAGGAAGGCGGCCTTGTGGTCGACGCCGCCGGTCTCCGGGTACATGAAGATGTCGGGCAGGTTGTCGCTGGCAACCATGGTGGAGAACTTGGTCGGGTAGTCGTCGGCGGGGACCGCGGTGATGTCGACGGTCCCGCCGAGCTTCTGCTCGATCGCCTGCCAGGTGGTGTTCCTGCCGCGCGCGGGCGGCGGCGGGGAGAACGTCTCCATGGTTGCCTTCACAGGCGCGGCGCCCTTGAGCGGTTGGCGCCCGACGGACGGCAGCGGCCTGGCGGGGTAGCGGAAGTACGCCTGCGGTACGCCCGCGGCGGTGCCGGGCAGGTCGGGCTCGAGACCGATGTTGCGCACGGCGGTCGTGGGCAGGAGCTTGGCGCTCTTCGCCTCGGCCTTGGCCGTCGTCCCTCCGTCGCCGCAGGCGGCGAGCAGCGGGGCGGCGGCGAGACCCAGGCCCGCGCCCGCTCCCATGCGGAAGAGTGCTCTGCGATTGATGGGTGCAGAACGTGCCACCTGAATCTCCTAGCGACGAACGGGACGGAAGGCGCGGGGGGTGTGCGCGGTGTGTCAGCCCTTGACGGCTCCGGTGAGCACGCCCTTGGTGAAGTAGCGCTGGAGGAAGGGGTAGACGAGCAGGATCGGTACGACGGCGACGACGAGGACGGCCATCTGCACCGCCTGCTGGGGCGCGACGCTCTCGCCGATGGCGGAGCCGCTCAGGCTCTGCCCCTGGAGGACGAAGGTGCGCAGCACCATCGGGATCGGCCACTTGTCGGAGTCGTCGAGGTACAGGAGCGCGTTGAAGAAGGCGTTCCAGTAGGTGACCGCGTAGAAGAGGCTGATCACGGCGAGAACGGCCTTGGAGAGCGGCAGGACGATCCGCACCAGGACGCGCAGGTCGCCGGCGCCGTCCACGCGGGCCGCGTCGAACAGTTCCTCGGGCAGGTTCATGAAGAACGAACGGAGCACGACGAGGTTGAACGCACTCACGAGCGTGGGCAGGACGAGTGCGGAGTAGGTGTTGTACAGCCCCAGTTCGTTGACGAGCAGGAAGTTGGGGATGATCCCGGGGTTGAAGAGCATCGTGAACAGGGCGGTCATCAGAATGACCCGGGAGCCGGTGACGTCGCGCCGGGAGAGCCCGTAGGCCATGCCGATCGTGACGAGCAGGCTCGCGAGCGTGCCGAGCACCGTGATGCCGATGCTGACCGTCAGGGCACGCAGGACGACGCCCCCGGTGAAGATGGTCCGGTACGCGTCGAGGGTGGGATGGTCGGGCCACAGCACCAGGCCGGTGCTCCTGATGATGTCGGTCTGCGAGGCGAAGCTCGTACCGATGACGCCGAACAGCGGATAGGCGACGGCGGCGACCACCAGGACGAGAGCGAGGCCCTTCGCCGCCTGCGTGACCTTCGTCGGCTTCTCCATCCAGGGAGGCCGTGCGGTCGGGTTCTCAGCGGTCGGCGCCACGGTAGACCCCTTCATGGCCGAGGCGGTGGGCGAACGTGTTGGCGCCCAGGACGAGTGCCGTGCCGATCACGGCCTTGACGAGTCCGACGGCCGCGGAGACTCCCCAGTCGTTGTCCCTGATGCCGTGGTAGTAGACGTACGTGTCGAGGACCTCGCCGGCGCCCGGACCGACCGCGTCGCGCTGGAGCAGGATCTGCTCGAAGCCGACGGAGAGGATCTGCCCGAGGTTGAGGATCAGCAACAGGATGATCACCGGTGCGAGGCCGGGGAGGGTGACGTGCCACAGCCGGCGTGCGGGGCCGGCTCCGTCGATGGCGGCGGCCTCGTACTGCTGCCGGTCGATGGTGAGCAGCGCGGCGAGGATGATGATCGTGCCCCAGCCGGCGTCCTTCCAGACCATCTGCAGCGTGAGCAGCCAGGGGAAGGCGTCGGGGTCGCTCATCATGTCGTAGCGGGGAAGCCCGAGTCCGCCGAGGACATCGGGGAGGAGCCCGGAACCGCCCAGGATCTGCTGGAAGATCGAGACGATGATGACCCAGCCGATGAAGTGCGGCAGGTACACCACGCTCTGCACGAACCGGCGGATCCCGTCGCTGACGATGCTGTTGAGCAACAGGGCGAGGGCGATCGGCACGGGGAAGAAGAAGACCAGCTGGACGACCGCGATCGTCAGGGTGTTGCTCACCGCCGACCAGAACGCCGGCTCCCCGAAGGCGGTGACGAAGTTGTCGAAGCCCACCCAGACGCTGTGCATGTAGCCGAGGTAGGGCTGGTAGTCCTGGAAGGCCACGAGGTAACCGGCCAGCGGCACGTAGTGGAAGACGACGAACCAGAGCAGGCCGGGAAGGGTGAGCAGCAGCATCACCCTGTCCCGCTTGACCCGCTGCCAGAACGTCAACGGGTGGGTGCGGACCGGTCGACGGGCGGGGGCCGCGACCCGGTCCGTGGTGGACGGCGTGGCGGTTCCAGCCTTCTGCTGCCGCTCGCCGAGGGGCAGGGGTGGTGCTGTTTCGGCCATGGTGCGGTCCTGTTCGGCTGAGTGGCGCATGGCGGGCCTTCTGCGGCGGCAAGCTAGTAAGCGGTTACCCAACTCGTCAATAGATTCGCGGGATTGGCTGCGCCACTCAGCGGCGGAAGCAGGAGAGGTTCGGGGACAAAACATCATCTCCCCTGATCAAAGGGCCAGTACTCGCCGGGGAATTGCTTGACTCCAGGTCAGAAGACTCCCTACCTTCGACCCACATCCATAGAATGCGATTACTGTCCGGAGGCAAGGTGCGAACCACCGATGAGGCACCGGCTCATGCCGGCGCCGACGACACCGCCGACCCGCCCGCCCGACGGCCGCGCACCGTGCTGGCGATGGACCCCGGACTGCTCGACGACCTCTTCCCGCCGGCCCTGCGCGCGCGCCTCGAAGAGACCGCCGACCTCCGACCGCCCCTGGTCATCCGTGAGTTCACCTCGCCTGAGGCCGCCGAGGCTCTCGCGCGCAGCGAGGTGCTGCTCACCGGATGGGGCTGCCCGCCCGTCGACGCGTCCGTCCTGGCGCGCGCGCCGCGGCTGCGCGCCGTCATCCACGCCGCCGGCACGGTCAAGACCTTCCTCTCCCCCCTCGCCTACGAACAGGGCATCGCGGTCTCGTCGGCGGCCGCCGCGAACGCCCTGCCCGTCGCGGAGTACACCCTCGCGTCCGTCATCCTGGGCGCCAAGCGCGCGTTTCCGCTCACCCGCGCCTTCGGCGCCCGCCGCACCCACCGCACAGCAGCCGACATCGACCGCCGGCACTGGCTCGGCACCAACGGCCTGACCATCGGCGTCATCGGCGCCTCCCGGACCGGGCTCCGCGTCATCGAGCTGCTGCGCATCCTGGACGCCGAAGTCCTGCTGTACGACCCGTACGTGAGCCCGGCGGAGGCCGCCCGGCTGGGGGTGACCGCGGTGGACCTGGACACCCTGATGGCCACCAGTGACGTGGTGACCGTGCACGCACCGGACACACCGGCGACCCGTCATCTGGTGGACGAGCGACGGATCGGTCTGCTGCGGCCGGGCGCGCTGGTCGTCAACACCGCCCGCGGCAGGCTGATCGACACCGAGGCGCTGACCGCTCATCTCGTCAGCGGCCGCATCGATGCCGTGCTCGACGTGACGGACCCCGAACCCCTGCCGTCGGACCATCCGTTGTGGGACCTTCCCAATGTCTTCCTCACCCCGCATCTCGCCGGGTCGCTGGGCAACGAGGTCCACCGGCTCGGCGCCCTGGCGGTCGGTGAACTGGACCGCTTCGCCCGGGGACTGCCGTTCGAGCACCCCGTCCTGGCCGCCGATCTGGAGCGCCTCGCATGACGCCCGTCGTCCCGCCCGCCCTAAGCTCTGCGCCACAGGACGACACCAAGGGGGTGGGCCGGATGCGCCGGAACAGCACGGCTGCGGACGGACAGCGCCGTGCCACGGTCACCGACGTCGCCCGGCACGCGGGGGTGTCCACCGCGACCGTCTCGCGGGTGCTGAACCGCAACTACCCGGTCGCCGCCGCAACCCGCGAGCGCGTCGAGGCGGCGATGCGGGAGCTCGGCTACGTCGTCAACGCGCATGCCCGCGCCCTCGCGGGTGTGTCCGGCCGCACGGTCGGGATCATCGTCAACGACGTCGTCGACCCCTTCTACGCGTACATCGCACGCGGTGTGGAGCGGGAGGCGACCGCCGGGGACCGGCTGTGCCTCGTCTGCTGCACCCAGGGCGATCCCCAACGGGAGCTGGCCTTCGTCGAGTTGATGCACGAGCGCCGCGCGGACGCGGTGATCGTCGTCGGCGGCAGCGTCGCCGACCGTGCCTACACCGCCGAACTCGCCCGCCGAGCACACGAACTGGACGCCGGGGGCTCCAAACTGGTGCTGTGCGGGCGTCCACCGCTGGGCGAGGACGTACCCACCGTGTCGGTGGAGTACGACAACGAGGGCGGCGCGTTCGCGATCACCGATCACCTGGTGATGCAGGGGCACGAGCGGATCCTGTACCTGGGCGGCCCCCCGGGGCTCTCCACCACCCGCGACCGCCTCGCGGGGCACCGGCGGGCGCTGGAACTGCGCGGGATCGCCTGGGACCCCCGGCTTGCGCAGCCCGGTGCGTTCAGTCGCGCCTTCGGCAGACGCCGGATGACGGAACTCCTGCGGGAAGGGCCCGGGTTCACCGCGGTGTTCGCGGCCAACGACATCGTCGCCGCAGGTGCGGCCCAGGCCCTGGAGGAAGCCGGTGTGCGGGTGCCGCACGACATCTCCCTGGTCGGGTACGACGACGTTCCCGTGGCGCAGGAGATGCGTCCGAGGCTGACCACCGTGCATGTGCCGCTGGAGGAAATGGGGCGGCAGGCCGTGCGCCTCGCCCTGTCGGAGGCGGGCGAGGACGACTGGCGCGAGCCGTCGACGGGGACGGTGCGACTGGGGACGCACATCGTGGTCCGCGACTCGGTGGCTCGGCCACAGTAAAAAAACAGAAACATCACGGGCCCCCTTGCGCCCCGGTAGAAACCGCTTGCATCCTGCGGCAGCGAGCCCTCGAGCCGTCTCTCACCCGTCAACCCTCCTCCGCTTCAAGGGAGTCAAGGATGTCCTGTGCCCGCATCCCCGGGACGCACACCGTTCGGCCCCAGCCCGCTGTCCGGCCTCCGGGGCCCGCGACCGACTTCGGAGGAACACAAGCGGCGGACAGCACGACGCGTCCGGGCAGACGAGCCGTCCTTGCGACCGCCGCGGCCGCCGCCCTCGTCCCCCTGGCGGCCGGCGGGGCGGCGCACGCGGCAGAACCGGCCGCCGAAGCCCCGGCGGACCCGTTCGACATGCTGCTCGACCGAGCCGCACGACTCCTCGCGGGGGAAACGTTCGACCCCGACGACCCAGACTTCGGTACCGCACTCACCGCACTGGACACCTCGGCCGCCGACCTGTGGGCACGCCTGGACCGGTCCGCTTCCCGCACGGTCCTGTGGACGGACCTCTCCCCCGTCACCTCGCCGGGCAACTTCGGCCAGAGCTACACCCGCCTGCGCACGCTCGCCACGGCATGGATCACGCCCGGCACCTCCCTCGCCGGCTCGGCGGAGGTGGCGGCAGCGCTGGTCGCCGCGCTGCGGTTCCTGCACGACCGCGCCTACAACGCGGCGGCTCCGGAGACGGGGAACTGGTGGTTCTGGGAGATCGGTTCACCACGCGCCCTGCTGGACTGCTGTGTGCTGCTGCGCGCCGTGCTGCCCGCATCGGACCTGTCCCTGTATCTCGCCACCGTGGACCGCTTCTGCGCGGATCCGGACCGCCGCACCAACTCCCCCTCGCTCGCCGAGACGGGCGCGAACCGTGCCGACAAGTGCGTCATCGTCGCGCTGCGCGGGCTGCTCGGGCGGGCCGGCGACAAGGTGGCGCTCGCCCGCGACGGCCTGTCCGACACACGGGACGCGGGACGCAACAGCCTCTTCCGGTACGTGACGAAGGGCGACGGCTTCTACGAGGACGGCTCCTTCGTCCAGCACGACGCCGTGGCCTACACAGGTTCGTACGGTGCCGTGCTGCTGGGCGGGGCCGCCCAGATGATCGCGCTGCTCGCGGACTCGCCGTGGGCCGTCACGGACCCGCAGGTCGCCGTGATGTACGAAGCGGTGGACAGGTGCTTCGCACCGGTGGTCTTCGACGGTCTGATGATGGACGCGCTGCGCGGACGTGCGGTCTCCCGTGAACGCTCCGCCGACCACAACGGCGGCGCGGACGTCATCTCCAGCATCCTGCTCATGGCCGAAGGAGCGCCCGCGCGTTACACCGCCAAGTGGCGTGCGACGGTGAAGGGCTGGATCGAACGCAATCGCACCACCCCGTACCTCGACTCGGTGGGTATCGCCCAGGTGGCGCGCGCCAAGGCACTGATGACCGACGACAGCGTGCGCCCCGCGGCCCGCCGCACCGGCCACCACGTCTTCGCCGACATGGACCGGGTGGTGCACCTGCGGCCGCGCTGGGCGTTCGCCCTCTCGCTCTCGTCCCGGCGGATCGCCGGATACGAGGCAGGCAACGGGGAGAACCTGCACGGCTGGTACACCGGCGACGGCATGACCTATCTCTACGACGGGGAGGACCACAGCCAGTTCGGCGACGCCTTCTGGCCCACGGTCGACCCGTACCGGCTGCCGGGCACCACCGTGGACACCCAGCCGCGTACCAACGCGGGCACCGGGGCCGGCACGAGCCTGTACCGGCCGACGAACCTCGTCGCGGGGGGCGCCGCGCTGGGGGGCCGATTCGGGGTGTCCGCGATGGAACTGATCGCGGCCGGGAGCACGCTGCGGGCGAGGAAGGCGTGGTTCTTCCTGGACAACTCCGTGATCGCCCTCGGTGCGGGCATTTCCGCGAGCGACGGCCGCACCGTCGAGACCGTCGTCGAGAACCGCAATCTGCACACGTCCGGAGAACAGCGGCTCGTGGTGGACGGCGAGGCGCAGCCCGGCTCGCAGGGCTGGTCCCGGGAGTTCGGCAAGGTGGGCTGGGCGCATCTGGAGGGCGTCGGCGGCTACGTGTTTCCCGGGGGCAGCGCACTGCGCGCTCTGCGCGAGGAGCGCACCGGCAGCTGGCGGGACATCAACATCGGGGCCGACACCGGCGGCAGTGCCACGCAGCTCACCCGCCGCTATCTCACACTCTGGTTCGACCACGGGGTCTCCCCCGTGGATGCCTCGTACGCCTACGTTCTGCTGCCCGGCGCCTCACTGTCGGCGACCCGTTCCTGGTGGCGGTCCCGGCCCGTCCGGATCGATGCCGGCTCCGCAGCGGCCCAGGGCGTCGAGGTCCGCAGGGACGGGCTGAGGGCGGCGCACTTCTGGCAGGCCGGAACCGCCGCGGGGATCTCCTCCGACGGACCGGCCTCGGTGCTCGTCACCCGCAGGGACGACGGCGTCTCGGTCGCTGTCGCCGACTCCGGGCGCACCGCCCAGCAGGTGACGATCGAGCTTCCGTTCCCCGTAACGTCCGTGGTCCGGACCGACGACACGGTCTCGGTCACCGTCGGCCGCCGTCCCCGGCTCACCGTCACCGTCGGCGGTTCCCGCGGCCACACCCACCGGGCCGAACTGGCCTGATCCACCCTGGAGATCCGCCACATGAATGCCGCACCCCATCTGCCACTGCCGCCGACGGACCGGGTCCTGTCCCCGCGTACGGGGTGGACCCGGGCCCACTGGGAGGCGGTCGCGGACCGCCTGCTGGACGGGCTCGCGCCGTATGCCACCCCCGGCGGCGCGCAGTACCGGCTGCCGGGCCGGGCGAGCTGGTCGGGGGTGGTGTCGGACGGACTCGAGGGCTACGCACGGTCCTTCCTCCTGGCCGCGTGCCGGATCGCGGGGGCGCGCGGGGAGGGGATGGACGCGCTCGGCGAGCGCTATGCGGCCGGGCTCACGGCCGGTACGGATCCGGCGAGCGGTGAGTCCTGGCCCGCGCTCACCGACTGCTCCCAGCAGATGGTGGAGGCGGCCTCGATCGCGGTCGCCCTGCACGAGACGCGTCCCTGGATCTGGGACCGGCTGGACAGCCGAGTGCAGCAGCGCGTCGTCGACTGGTTCTCCGGTTTCGTCGGCGCCCGCACGTGGGACAACAACTGGCGCCTGTTCCAGGTCGTTTCCGAGCAGTTCGTCGCATCGGTGGGCGCCCCGTACCGCAAGGAGGACATCGAGGGCGGTCTCGACCGCATCGAGGACTGGTACGTCGGAAACGGCTGGTACACGGACGGGGACGGCCGCAACTTCGACTACTACAACGGGTGGGCGATGCACCTGTACCCGCTGCTGTGGTCGCGCATCGCCGCAGCCACGGAAGGTGCCGCGGGCTCCGACGGCGGACGCACGGAGGTCTACCGGCAGCGGCTCGCCGCCTTCCTCGCGCTCTACCCGCACTTCTTCGGCGGCGACGGGGCGCCGGTGCACCAGGGACGTTCTCTGACCTACCGGTTCGCGGCGCTGGCACCGGTGTGGATGGGCGCCCTTGCCGACTGCACCCCGCTCGCGCCGGGGCTCACCCGCCGGCTCGCCTCGGGCGCCGTGCGGCACTTCGTGGAGCGCGGGGTTCCCGACGAACGGGGGCTGCTCACCCTCGGCTGGTACGAGACGTTCCTGCCCACGACACAGGCGTACTCCGGTCCGGCGTCCCCCTACTGGGCGAGCAAGGGATTCCTCGGACTGCTGCTCCCCGCCGGACACCCCGTATGGACGGAGCGTGAACTCCCCCTGCCCGTCGAGGAATCGGACCAGTACGTCGCGCTCCCCGAACCCGGCTGGCTGCTGCACGGGACCCGGCACGACGGGATCGTCCGCCTGGTCAACCACGGCAGCGACCACAACGGCCCGGACGGGGCGGGCGAGGACGACCCGCACTACGCGAAGTTGGCGTACTCGACGGCCACAGCCCCCGACGCGGCCCCCCACGCATGGGAAAAGGCGGTCGACGGCCATGTCGCACTGCTCGCGCCCGACGGCACCCCTTCCCGGCGCCGGCGCATCCATCCCCTGCAGTGCCGGGGGCGGCGGGCAATGTCCTGGTACGAGACCGAACTCCCGGGCCGGGACGGAGCGTTCCGGATCGGCACCACATCACTGTTGCACGGGCCCTGGGAATTCCGGGTGCACCTCGTCGAAGCCCCGCGGGGCGGGACGCTCGAGGGCGTCACCCTCCGCGAGGGCGGCTATGCGGTCGCCCACGCACAGTCACCGCATGCGGAGACCGGACCTGGCTGGGCGCTCGCCCGCACGGCAGACGGACTGACCAGCGCAATGATCGCCCTGCACGGCTGGGACGAGGAGCGGCCGGGCGTCGCGCGCGCGGTCCAGGCCAACGCGTACGGCCCGCACTCGGCGACACCGCATCTGACCGGCGTGACGGGCAACGGTGAACGAGGCGTGTTCGTGTCCCTGATCAGCCTGTCGCGCGACGCGGTTCACCCCGGGGCGCTGCGCGAGTCGGCCTCCGTCGCGCACAGCGACGGCGACGTCATCATCAGGCTTGCGGACGGCACGGAGCTGCGGGCCCCGGCGGAAGAGGCCGGGGGCTGACGCCGAGCCTTCCCGCCCGCCGGCAGCTGCGCCGGCCTGCGGTTGACACGGGATGCTCCGGTGGGAGGCTGGAGTGGTCGTCCAGCGGGTCGGCCGACGAGGCTGAACGACCACGCCCGCGCCGCGGGACCGCCGCTTTCCGCGCGCCCGCCGTCGGGTGGGGGATGCGAAGGAGGGCCGGGATGAGGCATGGCAGGCAGTCCGCTCCCCTGTGCAGCCACCTCGATCAGGTGCGACAGGTCTCCCCCGACAGCACGGACTCGTGCCCCGAATGTGTCGCGCAGGGTGACACCTGGGTCCACTTGCGCGAGTGCCAGACGTGCGGGCACGTCGGCTGCTGCGACTCCTCCAGAAACAAGCACGCCACCGCCCATCACGCTGCTACGGGCCATCCCCTGATCCGGTCCTTCGAACCGGGCGAGGGCTGGTGGTGGTGCTACACGGACCGCGTGTCCTTCGAGGTCGAGGGAGTACCCCCGGCCCGTGCAGCCTGAGCACCTGGGCACGGGCCGGAGGGCGGGTCACCTGAACGCTGCCGCGTTCCGCGTCGCCCACTGCGCGAACGTGCGGGGCGGGCAGCCGAGGAGGCGTTCGGGGTCGGGGCTCACCCGCTGTTCGGCGGGTGAGGGCGCGCCCAGGATGTCCAGGGTGGCGTCCACGACCGGCTGGTGCATGTACGTCAGCATCCGACTCCGGGCTTCCTCCCGGCTCTGTTCGACGAATCGCACCGGCTCGCCCAGGGCGCTCCCGATCGCGGCCGCCTGCTGACGCGGTGAGACCGGTGCCGGCCCGGTGAGTTCGTAGGTGCTGCCGTCGTGGCCCGCTTCACTCAGCACGACGGCCGCGACCTCCGCAACGTCTGCCGGGTCGATGACCGGCAGCGCGACATCCCCGAACGGCGCGGCGACCGTCCGCCCCTCGCGGACCGTCCCGGCCCACGCAAGGCTGTTGGAGGCGAAGGCTCCCGGCCGCAGCACGGTCCAGTCGAGACCCGATTGCCTGACGGCTTCCTCCACCTCCGGCGGGTATCGCCGTGTCCCGACGCCCTGCGAGGAGAGCAGGACGACCCGGCTCAGGCCACGGGACCGGCCGGCGTCGAGGAGGGCACGAATGTCGCTCGGCCCGCCACCGGCGGCCAGCCAGTCGCCGGAGGTCAGCAGGAACAGCGCCTTCGCACCGTCCAGCGCGGGCTCGAGGCTCTTCGGCTCGGCAAGGTCGGCCTGCCGGTGCAACGCCTCGGCGGGCATGTCAGGCGAAGCGACACCGCGCGAGACCGCCGTCACCTGCTCGCCCGCCGCGACCAACGCCCGTACAAGTGGCCTTCCGACATTGCCCGTTGCACCTGTCACCACGATCATGTTCGCTCCCTGTTCCGGGGTTCTGTGTGGACTCCGAGGAAGCTACCTTCGGCGGCATAGTAGGTACCTAGAGGAAAGTAATGGGGAGAGAGGGCCGTTGTGACCGACAGCACACATCAGGCGGTTCGTACCGAGGTCCCTCCGGAACAGGCCTGCCCCATCGCCCCGGTGGTCGACATCGTCTTCAGCCGATGGACCACCCCGATTCTGTGGGCACTCCACACGTACGGGCGCCAGCGGTTCGTGGAGTTGGAACGGCGCATCACCAGCATCACGCCCAAGGTGCTGACCCAGCGGCTGCGTCAACTGGAGCGCGACGGGCTGGTCGTCCGCACCTATCACCCCGAAGTGCCGCCGCGGGTGGAGTACGAGATCAGCGAACTGGGAGGCAGCCTTGCCCCCTTGTTCGCCACGCTCGCCGACTGGTCCACGGCCCACCTCGGCAAGGTCGACGAGGCCCGGCTGGACTACGACGCCAGAGAGCGGGCTCACCCCCGCCGCCGCTGACCCGCTCCGGGTCCGACCGGATTCCGGGCGGGGGTCCCCCGCTCAGGCCAGGTAGGCGAGTCGTTCGCGCTGCACGGGATGGGTGAATCCGTCGCCCGCGGCCCAGCGTGCGATTTCGGCGACCGCGTGGTCGGCGAGCCGGGCGAACTCGTTGCCCTGCGAGCCGGCGAGATGAGGGGTGATCAGTACATTGTCGCAGTCCCACAACGGGTGGGTGCTCGGCAGGACTTCGGGGTCGGTGACGTCGAGCACGGCGCGGATCCGGCCCTCGGTGGCGGCTTCGGTCAGGGCCTCCTGGTCGACGACAGCACCGCGCGCGGTGTTGAGGAGTACCGCGCCGGGCCGCATGGCATCGATGAGCTGCCGGCCCACGAGCCCGCGTGTGGCGGGCAGCAGCGGGGTGTGGATGCTGACGA
Source organism: Streptomyces sp. NPDC043812 (assembly GCF_056436245.1). NCBI lineage: Bacteria > Bacillati > Actinomycetota > Actinomycetes > Kitasatosporales > Streptomycetaceae > Streptomyces > Streptomyces sp. NPDC043812. The sequence goes on along the minus strand of NZ_JBWKCY010000009.1, from coordinate 179,448 downwards.
TGTCGCTCTGCGCGAACAGTTCGCCGAGTCCGACGGGCGGGACACCGAGTTCGGCCGCGTCCTCGTCGGACACGTACGGGTCGTGCAGCAGCACCCGCAGGTCGTAGGGGCGCAGCAGTTCGATCACTCGTCGGCCGATGAACGAGGCGGACAGAATGCCCACGGTGCGGCGGTAGTTGCCGAGGTCGTTCCTGACGCCGAGCCAGTCGTCGTGACTGTGGGTGGCCCGCAGGTCACGTGCGCGCTCGAGGACGTGCTTGCCGGTGAGGAGGATCATGGCGACGGTGTACTCGGCGACGGGCAGTGCGTTGGCCGCGGCTGCCGAGGACACGTCGATCCCGCGTTCCCAGCAGGCTTCCGTGACGTGCCCGCGCACCGAACCGGCGGTGTGCACGACGGCACGCAGCCGGGGTGCTGCGGCAAGCACGTCGTGGTCGAGCGGCGGGCAGCCCCAGCCGGTGACGAGGATGTCGACGCCGGCGAGTGCGGCGCGGGCGCGCTCCGTGGTGAAGTCGTCGAGAACGGGCCCCGGGACAAGATCGCAGACGTCGGCCAGTGCGGCCCGTGCGCGGTCGTCGAGGACGGCCGCCGCGGCGTCCGGCGCCATGGCGACGGCGGCGCGCGGGCGGGCGCCGGGTTCGGTGGTGCTGGGCATCGCTCTCCAGGGGTTTACGGGGGCGGGGGCTGCGGCGGGAGGCACGGTCGCTCCCGCGGCTGATGCCGTGTCACCGGAATCTTGATCGGCCTTCCGGGACAAGGTCAATGGATCGACCGGACGAACCCGGAGGGCGAAACGATCACTCTGCCCCCTGGGACAACCGCAGGCCCGGTCCGGCCTCCGGTCGTGTCAGGCCGCCATGGGCCGGTCGTTCGGGGCGACGGGGGCCGGAAGCTCCGTGAAGCCGGTCAGAAAGCGGTCGGTGGCCGCAGCGGCGGCCCGTCCCTCCGCGATGGCCCACACCACGAGCGACTGACCGCGTCCCGCGTCGCCCGCGACGAATACGCCGTCGGCCGCTGTGTGGTCCCGCCCCGTCGGTGGTGAGGCGCGCGTCGCCGCGAACGCGGCGTCCCGGGCGAAGTTTCCCCGGTCGTCCAGCACAAGTCCGAGTTGCCGCACCAGACCGGTCCCCTGTTCGGGCCCGGAGAACCCGAGTGCGAGCAGGACCAGATCCGCCGGGATCACACGCTCGCTGTCCGGTCGCGGCCTTCTGGTCACCGGTTCCACTTCCGTCAGGCGCAGCGCACGCACACGGCCGGACCGGTCCCCTTCGAAGTGCAGGGTGGCGGACGAGAACATCCTCGGATCGGTGCCTTCCCGTCCACGGGCCTCTTCATGGGCATGGGAGATGCGGTAGACCTTCGGATAGATGGGCCATGGCTCGCTGTCGGGCCGTGCCTCGCCGGGCTCCGGGTTGATGTCCAGCTGGACCACGGCGGCCGCCCCCTGGCGCAGCGTTGTGCCGAGGCAGTCCGATCCGGTGTCCCCGCCGCCGACGATCACCACGTGCCTGCCCTCGGCGGTGATGTGCGGTGCGGCATGGTCGCCCTCCGCGACCCGGTTGGCGAAGGTCAAGTAGTCCATGGCCTGATGGATGCCGTGGAGCTCACGGCCGGGCACGGGGAGCTCCCGCCGTTGCGTCGCTCCGACGGCGACGATCACGGCATCGTGGCGTCTCCGGAGCTCGCGGGCGTCGAGATCGCCTCCGACGTCCACGCCCGTGCGGAATTTCGTGCCCTCGGCGCGCATCTGCTCGATGCGGCGGTCGAGCTGCCGCTTCTCCATCTTGAACGCGGGAATGCCGTAGCGCAGGAGTCCGCCGATACGGTCGGCGCGCTCGTAGACCGCGACGGTGTGGCCGATGCGTGTGAGCTGTTGCGCCGCAGCCAGTCCGGCAGGGCCGGAGCCGATGACGGCGACGGTTCTGCCGCTGAGCCGCTCCGGCGGCATCGGTGCCACGTACCCGCGCTGCCATGCCTGGTCGGCGACGGCCTGCTCAACGTTCTTGATCGTCACCGGATCGGCGTTGATGGTGAGTACGCAGGCGTCCTCGCAGGGTGCCGGGCAGAGCCGCCCGGTGAACTCGGGGAAGTTGTTGGTCGCGTGCAGCCTCTCGGCGGCGGCCCGCCAGTCGCCGTGTGCGGCATACACGTTCCACTCGGGGATGAGGTTTCCCAGCGGGCAGCCGTTGTGACAGAACGGTATGCCGCAGTCCATGCAGCGGCCTGCCTGCTCGGACACGAGCGGGAGCAGCGCCTGCCCCGCGTAGATCTCGTCCCAGTCGCTCAGCCGTTCCTCGACGGGGCGTGCCGGGACGGGCCGGCGGGGCGTTCTGAGGAAGCCGTACGGGTCGGTCATGCGCCGCTCCATCGCTCACTCGCGGTGCAATAGGGCGTTTCGACAAGCTTACGCCCGGTTTGCGTGGTGAGACTCCCCCACTGTTCGCCGACCGCACCGGCGGTCGGCGGACATCAGCGGTGCTCGGGGGTGGGGAAGTCGGAGCGGCAGCCCGCGTCCCACTCGGAACGCTGGTTGCCGTGGGCCGGAACGCCACCGGCGGCCTTGAGCAGGGCCGCCAGGTGCATCAGGTTCCAGGTCATGAAGGAGGTGTTGCGGTTGGTGAAGTCGTTCGCCGGGCCGCCGGACCCCTCGTCGAGATACGAGGGCCCGGGCCCGGCCTCGCCGATCCAGCCGGCGTCGGCCTGCGGGGGGATGGTGTAGCCGAGGTGCTGGAGGCTGTAGAGGACGTTCATCGCACAGTGCTTGATTCCGTCCTCGTTGCCGGTGATCAGGCAGCCGCCGACCCGGCCGTAATAGGCGTACTGGCCCCGGTCGTTGAGCAGGCTCGAGCAGGCGTAGAGCCGCTCGATGACCTGCTTCATCACCGAGCTGTTGTCGCCGAGCCAGATGGGGCCCGACAGGACGAGGATGTCGGCGGCCATCACACGCTCGTACAGCATCGGCCAGGCGTCCGTGGCCCAGCCGTGCTCGGTCATGTCCGGCCACACGCCGGTGGCGATGTCGTGGTCGATGGCGCGGACGAGCTCCGTCGTGACGCCGTTGGCCTCCATCACGGCACGGCTTCTGTCGATCAGCCCCTGCGTGTTGCTCACTTCCGGGGTGCGCTTGAGGGTGCAGTTGACGAACAGCGCGCGCAGTCCGTCGTAGCGCAGAACGACGTCGGGGGACGGCGTGGCGGGAGCCATGGAGTCTCTCCAGGGTTCGGGGGTCGCCGGGAGCGTACTGGCGTCGACGGACGGGGCGTGGGAGGACGGGGCCCGAGTCCTGGTGGTGTCGGGGACGGCGGGCGGGACCGTGCGACGATCGCCTCACTCCGGGGGGCACACCGGTGGTTGCCACATGAACAGGAGGCGGCAGGTGCTTTTGTTGCTGACGTCCGACACACACATGCCGAAGCGTGCCCGCCACCTGCCCGAGCAGCTCCTCTCGGACATGAAGACGTCCGACGTGGTGCTGCACGCCGGTGACTGGGTGGACGCCGCCGCCCTCGACCTCTTCGAGGCGAGGTCACGGCGCCTCGTCGCGGTCTACGGCAACAACGACGGTGCCGAGCTCCGGGCACGTCTCCCCGAGGTCGCCCGCGCAGAGCTCGGCGGTCTGCGCTTCGGCGTCGTCCACGAGACCGGCCCTTCGCAAGGCCGTGAGCGGCGGTGCGACGAACGGTTCCCCGATCTGGACGTCCTCGTCTTCGGACACAGCCACATCCCGTGGGACAGCACGACACCGGCCGGACTGCGGCTGCTCAACCCGGGGTCGCCCACCGACCGGCGCCGTCAGCCCTTCTGCACCTACATGACCGCCTCGGCGGCGGAGGGGAGACTGGGAGAGGTGCGGCTGCACCGCCTGCCGCTCCGCCATTGACCTCGCGCACGCCCGGGCCCGCGTGAGGGGCCCGGGCGGGGAGCTTCAGATGCGCGGTGCGTGTGCGGACAATCCGGTTCCGGTTCCTCCGCCGCTCGGTTTCCATTTCTTCACAGAACCGGATGACCGATGAATACGGTCACAGACGCCGCACGCGTGTGGCTATCCCATGACCGACCAGCAGATAGATCACAGCGGGGAGTCCATAATTGAGGAGAACGCGAAGGCCGTCCGTGTCCATCGTGAAAATATCCTGTGACCACCAGGCAAGCCCGTCCGCCACTGATTCCACGAATTCGACGAATATGTTCGCCTGGTTCGCCTCGAGCAGGTAGAGCAGGATCCACAGGCCCAGGAACACCGCGGCGATGTCCGCGATCGTATGGATGACCAGGGCAGCCCGGCGGGCGGTGGAGCCGTCCCCTTCGGGCGCGTAGCCGTGGCGGCCCGCCTGATCGACGTCGTACCGGCGGTTGTCCGGCAGGGGTTCGAAGTTGCCCACTTGAGTCCCAATCTGAGGCGTACGCCGCCTCGACGATACGGAAAAGCGGCCACCGCACGGCGGAGGTCCGCGCGCCTATGCGGAACTGCGTCGCATACGAATGAAGCGTTACACCCGAGCGCACTTGCGTACGAAATCGACGGCTACGGGAATTCCTGCACAGCGGAATTCGGACGCGACTGCCCCTCGCTCGCGACCCCGACGTACTTCATGGACATGGCGAGAAGCGGAAGCGTGGGGCAGGGTCCGCGACCCGTCCGGGACGGACCTGTTCCAGCGGCCGCAGAAACCGTGGGAAATCATCACAACAAACGTGCAACCATCCGGTTTCCTGATGTGTCTTCGCAAGTGACACATCATCCCCATAGCAGGAAGAAATGGGGGGACACCATGCTCAACCGTCCACGGCTCGCGGCTGCCGCCGCAGGCATTCTTCTCATCGCCGGGATCGGAGCGACCGCCCCGGCATCCGCGGCTCCGTCCGGGGCACCGGCTTCGGCTCCGGCCACCGCCCTCGTCACCAACGCCCGCTGGGGCGGCCACTCCTCGTTCGACAGGATCGTCATCGATGTCAGCGGCAAGGTGCCGCCGGTCACCGTGCGTACCGTCAAGGAACTGCGCTACGACGGCCTGGGCAGCAAGGTCCCGCTCGCAGGCAAGCACTTCCTGGAGATCAGGCTCTCCCCCGCCGACGCGCACGACGACCGGGGCAGATCCGTCTACAAGGGCCCCAAGCTCACCAAGATCTACCTGCCCACGCTCAAGGGTCTGGCGCTGACGGGTGACTACGAAGGAGTGGTCACCTTCGGAGCCGCCTTCACCACCAAGCCCGCCTACACCACGCACCGGCTGCACTCGCCGGAGCGCTTCGTCATCGACTTCCGTCACGCGCCGGGCTGCGGCGGGTGACAGGAGCGCGACCGCCCGGCCACGGGATGCCCTCGTGGCCGGGCGGTCGCGTCGTGCGTCGCGGGGCGCAGGTGCGGCGTTACGGTGCCTGGGAAGAGTCAGTCCCCGTCCGGCCCGGCGCCCGGTCGTCACCCACGAACCACGCGCGCTCGGCTCACGTACACGGAAAGGCCCGTTCATGCGCGCCGTCACCTACGACTCGTACGCATCCGACAACTCCCGGCTGACGGTCGGCGACGTCCCCGATCCGAAGGTCGCCCCCGGGCAGGTACTGATCGAAGTGCGCGCCGCGGGGGTCAACCCGGTGGACTGGAAGATCATGGCCGGCGGTCTCGACGGGCTGATGGACGCGGTGTTCCCCGTCATCCCCGGCTGGGACGTCGCCGGAGTGGTCACGGCGCTCGGCCCCGACGTGCCGGAGTTCGCCGTCGGCGACGAGGTCATGTCCTACGCCCGCAAGGATGTCGTGCAGGCCGGCACGTTCGCGCAGTACGTCGCGATGTCCGCCGACGCGGTCGCCCGCAAACCCGCAACCCTCGACTGGTCCCAGGCCGCGGGCCTGCCGCTCGCCGGGCTGACCGCCCAGCGCAGCCTCGACCGGCTCGACGTCGGGCCGGGTGATGTGCTGCTGGTCCACGGGGCGGCCGGAGGCGTGGGAAGTATCGCGGTGCAGATCGGGGTCGACCGCGGCGCCCGCGTCATCGGCACCGCCTCCGAGCGCAATCACGACTTCGTCCGCGCACTCGGCGGCGAACCCGTCGTCTACGGAGACGGCCTGCCCGACCGGGTGAGGGAGTCGGCGCCCGACGGCGTGAGTGCTGTCGCGGACTTCGTCGGCGGGCAGTTGGACGCCACTCTCGCCGTGCTGGCCCCGAAAGGGCGTCATGTCTCCGTCGCCGACCCCTCGGTGCGGGAGCACGGCGGGCACTGGATCTGGGTCCGGCCCGACGGCGGGAAGCTGGCGGAGCTCGCCGCCCTCGCCGAACGGGGCGTCGTCACCGTCGAGATCGCCGGGACCCACCCGTTGGAGGAGACGGGTGCGGCCTTCGACGCCAGCCGCACCGGCCACACCCGCGGGAAGCTCGTCATCACACCCTGACCCGGGCGAGCGGACCCCGGGAGGGGCACGAGCGGCCCGGCCGCCGATGCGCCGCCGCTCGGACCCCGCCTGGTTCAGACGCCGCTGAACCGCCACCGTGTAGGGGCCCTCATATCGCCTTCCCATCCGAAGACGACCCGTGGCCGCACCCGGAAGACTGGCCCCGCCGCGCCGGATCCGTCGGCGACTCCCTCGTCGGATGCGACGAGGTCCCACTGGTACTTGGTGTTGTACTCGGCCACGAACGGCGCCAGCGGCACTGTTCCCGAGACGGCTTCCGCCACTCCCTCGACGATCACCGGGCGGTCACCGTCGTCCAGGTGCACGGTGATCTCGGGGTTGGTACGCAGGTTGCGGCGGGCGAGGGAGCCGGTACTGAACCAGAGGCTGCCGTCCAGCCAGACGGCCCACACGGGCCGTGTGTGCGGACTGCCGCCGGCTCGGGTCGTGGCGATCCAGTAGGTGCGTTCCGTCACCAACCGGTCGTGCGCCCAACTCCAGGGCAGGAGTTCGCCCGGCGGCATCCGGATGCCGAACATGACCGGGGATTCGGCAACCGGCGTGGGCGGCGGTTCGGCCGTCATTCGTCGTCTCCGATGGGGGATGCGGCACCTCTGCCCGGTTCGACGACATCCCGTCGGCCCCCGCTCGCGGCCCGGTCGAGCGCGGCGATCGCGGGGTGGTGCAGATCGAAGGCAGGCGAATCGGAGCGGATCGTCGGCAGCGCCGTGAAGTTGTGCCGGGGAGCGGGGCACGCCGTTGCCCACTCGAGTGACCGCCCGTACCCCCACGGGTCGTCGACGCGGACACGCTCACCGTACTTGGCGGTGCGCCAGACGTTGTAGAGGAACGGCAGCGTGGAGATGCCCAGGAGGAACGCGCCGATGCTGGACAGGGTGTTGAGGGTGGTGAATCCGTCGACGGCCAGGTAGTCGGCGTAGCGGCGGGGCATGCCCTCGGCTCCGAGCCAGTGCTGGACGAGGAACGTGGTGTGGAATCCGACGAACAGTGTCCAGAAGTGGATCTTCCCGAGCTGTTCGTCGAGCATCTTCCCCGTCATCTTCGGCCACCAGAAGTAGAAGCCGGCGAAGGTCGCGAACACGACGGTCCCGAAGACGACGTAGTGGAAGTGGGCGACCACGAAATAGCTGTCGGTGACATGGAAGTCCATGGGTGGGGATGCCAGGATGATTCCGGTCAGACCACCGAACAGAAAGGTCACGAGGAAGCCGATGGACCACAGTATCGGCGTCTCGAAAGACAGAGATCCGCTCCACATCGTGCCGATCCAGTTGAAGAACTTCACTCCCGTCGGAACAGCGATGAGGAGGGTCATGAAGGAGAAGAACGGCAGCAGGACAGCGCCGGTGGCGAACATGTGGTGCGCCCACACCATGACCGACAGTCCGGTGATGGCGATGGTGGCGCCGACCAGCCCGACATAGCCGAAGATCGGCTTGCGCGAGAACACCGGGATGATCTCGGTGACAATTCCGAAGAAGGGCAGGGCGATGATGTAGACCTCGGGATGGCCGAAGAACCAGAACAGGTGCTGCCACAGCAGCGCGCCGCCGTTCTCGGGTTGGAAGACCTGCGAGCCGAACCGCCGGTCGGCCTCCAGCACGAGCAGCGCGGCCGCGAGCACGGGAAAGGCCATCAGCACCAGCACCGAGGTGAACAGGATGTTCCAGGTGAAGATCGGCATGCGGAACATCGTCATCCCGGGGGCCCGAAGGCAGAGGATGGTGGTGATGAAGTTCACCGCACCGAGAATCGTGCCGAATCCGGCAAGCGCCAGACCCATGATCCACAGGTCGCCGCCGACAAAAGGCGCCCGCTCGGCGCCGCTCAGCGGGGTGTAGGCCGTCCACCCGAAATCGGCGGCCCCCTGCGGGGTGAACAGGCCGGCCGTCACCATGAGACCGCCGAAGAGGAAAAGCCAGAACGAGAACATGTTCAGCCGGGGAAAGGCGACATCGGGGGCGCCGATCTGCAGGGGCATCACCACATTCGCGAAACCGGCGAACGTCGGCGTCGCGAAGAGCAGGAGCATGATCGTGCCGTGCAGGGTGAAGGTCTGGTTGTACTGCTCGCTGGAAATGAGCTGCAGACCCGGGCGTGCCAGCTCTGCGCGGAGCAGCAGGGCCATCAGACCGCCGATGAGGAAGAAACCGAACGAGGCGATGAGATAGAAGTGCCCGACCCGTTTGTGGTCGGTCGTGGTCAGCCAACCGATCACTGCTCTGCCCCTCGTGCGTCTGCGGACCGGCACGGGGGCGGCGGACTCGGTCGACGTGGCCATTCAGGCACCCCCAGGACGGCAGCGGAAACGAGAAGTTCGCTCTTCATCTCAGAGCCTGCCGAGCTGCGGCATCAGCGACGCCGCGGACACACCCGTTCGCGTACAAGTCATCTCATCCGCCGATGGGCGCCGAGCGCCTGTTGCGGAGGACCGTTCGCGTGCCGACCGCCGGTCGCGGGAGCGTCGTCACCGGAAACCCGGTGCCCTGCACCGGCGTGAGGGGTACAGTTGCCGAGTCCTGTTGTCTCCGATAGAGGTGGACGTTGCGCATCTGAGGTTCGCGATCATCGCGCCGTACGGCATGGCCGTACGCCCGTCACGCTGGCCGGCTTTCCTGCCGCCCGTGACCCCGCGTGGATGCGACCTCGGTGCATGAGCCGTCCCTCACTCCCCGGATGGCCGCACTCCCCTTTTCTCGGCCCGGTCGCCGCGCGGTGCTCGCACAAGAAGACCCCGACCCTGCGCTTGCGACTGCGAGAATCACCATGCCACTTCCTGCTTCCACCGCCTCTGTGACCTGCTCCGCCCTGTCCTTCCAGTGGCCGGACGGCACCCCCGTCTTCGACGGACTCTCCCTCGGCATCGGCCGGGGCCGCACCGGCCTCGTCGGTGCCAACGGCAGCGGAAAGTCCACGCTGCTGCGACTGCTGACAGGCCGACTGCGCCCCGCACGCGGATCGGTGACCGTCGGCGGCAGCCTCGCCCTTCTGCCCCAGAACATCACCCTCGACACCGCACTGCGCACCGACCGGGTGCTGGGGATCGCCGAGCGGCGCGCCGCGCTGCGCGCCGTCGAGGCGGGTGACGTGAGCGAGCAGCACTTCGAGACGATCGGCGACGACTGGGACGTCGAGGAGCGGGCCATGGCCACGCTGGGCTCGCTCGGTCTCGGCCACGTCGAACTGGACCGTACGGTGGGCCAGTTGTCGGGCGGGGAGACGGTCCTGCTCCGCCTGGCCGCGTTGCTGCTGGAGCGTCCCGACGTGCTCCTGCTGGACGAGCCGACCAACAACCTCGATGTGTTCGCACGCCGTCGGCTCTACGAGGCGGTCGACTCCTGGCGTTCCGGGGTACTGGTCGTGGTCAGCCACGACCGTGAACTGCTGGAGCGCGTGGACCGTATCGCCGAGCTGCGATCCGGATCGGTGAGCTGGTACGGAGGCGGCTGGTCCGCGTACCGGGAGGCTCTGGCCACCCAGCAGGAAGCTGCCGGCCGGATGCTGCGGGCCGCAGAGGCGGACGTGCGCCGGCAGCAGCGCGAACTGGAGGAGACAAGGATCAAGGTGGCCCGCCGTGAACGGCACAGCAAGAAGATGGACGCGCAACGGCGGGCGCCGCGGATCGTCGCGGGTGAGCGCAAGCGGTCCGCGCAGGAGTCTGGCGACAAGCTCCGCGGCCTGCAGGAGGACCGGCTCGGTGAGGCGCGCGAGCGCCGGGAGGAGGCCGCGGAAGCAGTCCGCAACGACGTCGAGATCCGTGTGAGCCTTCCGCACACCGCTGTGCCCGCGGGCCGCACGGTGCTGAACCTGCGCGAACTGCGCCCCCGGTTCGGCAGTCTGCGGGAGGGCAACCTGCATGTGCACGGGCCCGAGCGGATCGCCCTGGTCGGACGCAACGGCGCCGGGAAGACGACATTGCTGCGCACCCTCACCGGGGAGCTGACTCCGCAGTCCGGCGAGGCCGAGGCGTTCGTACCGCTGCGCTTCCTGCCCCAACGCCTCGATGTGCTGGACGAGGAACTGAGCCTCGTGGCGAACGTGGCGCGCCTCGCTCCCGGTGTGACCGACAACCACATCCGGTCCCAGCTCGCACGCTTCCTGTTCAAGGGCGCCCGCGCGGAGCAGCCGGCGGGCACGCTCTCCGGCGGCGAGCGTTTCCGGGCCACGCTCGCCGCGATGCTGCTGGCCGCGCCGGCGCCTCAACTGCTGATGCTGGACGAGCCGACCAACAATCTCGATCTGGCCTCCGTGGGGCAGCTGACCGGTGCACTGGCGTCCTTCGAGGGTGCGCTCCTGATCGCGAGTCACGATCTGCCGTTCCTCGAATCGGTCGGGATCACCCGCTGGCTGGTCGTCGGCGAGGAACTCCGGGAGACCACGGCGGAGGACGTGCGCGACCTGCTGGATGCACCGGACGGCCACTGAACGAGCGGCATCGGGGTGCCACGGCCCCGCCCCCGGACGGGCGGCGGGGCCGTGATCAATGCAGCCGCACGGTGCCGTTCAGCTGCTGAGCCGCGCGAACCTCCGTACCGCGAGGGGGAAGAACACCGCCACCAACGCCAACGGCCAGACCACCGACAGCAGTTCGGCATGCGACGCAGCCCAGGACGTGGACGTCGCACCGCCCTCGTTGCCGAAGAGCCCGCGTACCGCCGTGGCCGTCGCCGACATCGGGTTCCATTCGACCACCGCGCCGAGCCAGCCGGGCATGGTCCCCGGCGCCGCGAAGGCGTTGGACAGGAAGCCGACCGGCCAGACCAGGATCTGCACGGCGGCCACCAGCTCCGGCCTGCCGGCGACCATGGCCAGGTAGATCCCCATCCACAGCATCGCGAACCGCAGCAGGAGCAGCAGCCCCACGGCGCCGGTCACCGCGGCGAACGAGCCGTGCCAGCGCCAGCCGACCGCCAGTCCCACCCCCATCAGGACTACCAGGGACACCGCCGACTGCAGCATGTCCGCGGCCGAACGTCCCACCAGAACCGAGGCGTTGATCATCGGCATCGAGCGGAACCGGTCGATCACGCCCTTGTTCAGGTCCTGCGTGACCGCGACCATCGTGGCATCGAGCCCGAAGGCCATGGTCAACGCGAACATCCCGGGCACCAGATACTCGCGGTAGCTGCCCTCGATGCCCGTCCCACCGCCGGTCAGGTAGCCGAACATCAGCAGGAGCATCACGGGGAAGACCAGGCCGACCACGACCTGCACCGGCTGTCGCGCCCAGTGGGCGAGTTCACGCCGGGTCATGGTCCAGGAATCGGTCATGGCCCAGCCGATGGACGTACTCATACGGCCTCCTTCACGTCGGCGGGATGCTGCGTCAGATCGAGGAAGACCTCGTCCAGGGTCGGGCGGCGAAGCGCGATGTCCTCGGCGGCGATGCCGGCCGCGCCCAGGGCTCTCACGGTCTCCGCCAGGGCCGCCATCCGGTCGGTGACGGGCGCGCTGATCGTGCGCCGGTCCTCGTCCGTCGTGACGGCGGCCGTGCCCGCCGCGTGGCCCACCAACGTGGCGGCCCGGCCCAGTTCGCGGGAGTCGTGCAACTGCACGTCGATACGATCGCCGCCTGTCCTGGCCTTCAGCTCGTCCGGGGTGCCGTCCGCGATGACCCGTCCGTTGTCGATCACCGAGATCCGGTCGGCCAGCTGATCCGCCTCCTCCAGGTACTGGGTGGTGAGCAGCACGGTGGTGCCGCCCCCGACGAGGGAGCGCACGGCGTTCCACACCTCGGCGCGGCCGCGCGGGTCGAGTCCGGTCGTCGGCTCGTCCAGGAAGAGCACCTCGGGCTCGGTGATCAGGGATGCGGCGAGGTCGAGTCGGCGCCGCATACCGCCGCTGTACTGCTTCACCGCTTTGCGGCCGGTGTCCGCGAGGCCGAACCGGGCGAGCAGTTCGTCCGCGCGGGCGGCAGCCCGGCGGGCGCCGAGGTGGTGGAGGCGGCCGAACATGTCCAGGTTCTGCCGGCCACTGAGCTCCTCGTCGACCGCGGTGTGCTGACCGAGCAGGCCGATACGCCGGCGGACGTCGTCCGCGCGGGTGCGCACGTCGTGGCCCGCCACTTCCACGCGGCCCTCGTCGTGCCGCAGGAGAGTGGTCATGATGCGGACTGCCGTGGTCTTGCCGGCGCCGTTGGGCCCGAGCACGCCGTGCACGGTGCCCCGGGCCACGGCCAGATCGAGGCCGGCCAGGGCCTGTTTGTCGCCGTATCGCTTGCGTACGCCTTCGACGACGATCGCGTCTGTCATCCGTCCCCTCCAGAAAGCAATAGTCAAGCTTGACTACCCTCTCGAAAGTAACGCCGGAAACCCCCAGTAGTCAAACTTGATGAGAGTGATGAGCCGGGTACCCGCCGAACCCATCGGGACCGCCCCTGCCGGACACGGCCGCCGGTCGGCGAAGATGGGACCCACGCGGGTCCGACTCATGTCCGTCCGTCCCACCCAGCGAGGAGCGTCCGCGCCGATGCCTGAATCCGGTTCCGTTCCGAGGCCGCCGACGATCGCCGATGTCGCGCGCACCGCCGGGGTGTCACGGACGACGGTGTCCCACGCCCTCAACGGAATAGGCAAGGTCGACCCCAGAACGCGGGCACGCATCAAGGAGGTTGCGGCAGAGCTCGGTTACCGGCCGAATCTGCGCGCACAGCGGCTGCGCCGGGGGCAGGCCAAGGCGATCGCCCTCGCCTCCTCCATGCCGTTCGCCGTCGCCGGCGGTCCGTCCCGGCTCGGGTTCTACATGGAGGTGGCCGCGGCCGCGGCCGAGAGCGCGCTCGTGCACGACTACGCGCTCGTCCTCGTGCCGCCCGCGCAGTCCGGATCCGCGCTGCAATCCGTGGACATCGACGGCGCGATCGTCGTCGAGCCGGATGTGGACGACCCCGCGGCGGCCCAGTTGAGGGAGCGCGGACTGCCGTACGTGGCGCTGGGCCGGCCGGTCTCCCCCGGCGACGACGCACCGTACGTCGATCTCCACGGCGGCCGTGTCGCCGAGCTTCTGCTGGAGCATCTCCGTGCGCAGGGCGCCCGGCACCCGGCGCTGCTCGTGGGAGCGGGTTCGCGCCACTCCTCTGTCGACGCGCTCGCCGCGTACGAACGTGCCGCCGAGGCGCACGGCTGGGAACCGGTCGTGGCCACAGCGCCGGAGGCGGGCGGCGAACAGGCCGGGTACGAGACCTGCGCCGCACTGCTCGCCGCCCACCCGCAGACCGACGCGGTCTGCGCTCTGGTGGACGCCTTCGCCGTCGGGGCGGTGCGGGCGATCACGGACAGCGGCCGGCGGGTGCCGGACGACATCATGGTCGTGACCCGCTACGACGGACTGCGCGCCCGCACGTGCGAACCGCCGCTGACGGCCGTCGATCTGCATCTGGACGCCGCCGCGGCCGCGGCGGTGGACCTGCTGCTCGGCCGCCTGCGCGACGGCGCGGCCCCGGCGACTTCGGCGGCGGCGCCGCAGCCGCGCGTGATCCCGCGGGCCTCGTCCCTGCGTGTCAGGCCCTGAGGGCGCGACACACCCGCCGAGGGACAAACCCTGGGCCTTTCGTTCGGATCAGGCGGGATCAGTGAGCGTGCGGACCAGGGCACGCGAGCCCGGCAAGATCCGAACGAGAGACCCTAAGCCCCGAGGATGAGGACCAGTCCGGAGACGACGGCGAAGGCCAGCACGAACAGCCGCATCCGGCGCGCGTCCAGCCGCTCGTGGACACGGCGGCTCAACCAGGCACCGACAGCCGTGGCCGGCAGCAGTGCCGCCGCCCAGCCCAGGTCGGCCGGACGGCCCTGGCCGGTGGCGAACAGCAGCGCCAGCGAGGCCGCTTCACCGGCCAGGAAGCACGCCGCGACGGTGGAACGCAGTTCGGCGGGCGGCCTGTGCTGGTAGACCAGCGCGAGCGGCGGCCCGCCCACTCCGGTCGCGGTCTCGGTCAGACCGGTCACCGCACCGGCGACGGCGTAGGCGCCCCGGCCGGGCCTGAACGCCGGTGCGGCAAGGCTCACCAGTGCCGCGAGCACCGTCGCGATGCCCACCAGCACACCCAAGCTGCGGTCCGGGACCATCGCCAGCACCGCCAGGCCGGCCGGTGTGGCGGCCAGTCGCGCCGCGGTGATCCACCCGGCCCCGCGCAGATCGAGCGAGTCCCTCTCCCGCCAGGCGACGTAGGAGTTGAGCGGGATCATCGCCGCCAGCAGGAACACCGGGAGCAGTCCGGGATCGATGATCCCGGCCACGGGCGCGACGATCAGTGCGAAACCGAGCCCGCTGCTGCCCTGGACGAACGCCGCGACGGCCACGGTGACGGCGAGGACCGCGAGTGCCTGTGCGGTCACCGCGCCGTGCTCCGTTCCCGTGCGGCCGTCGACGTCGGGTGCGCGCGGGTGACGGGCGCTGACGTCACGACGGCGCGGGACAGTTCCCGCGCCCGGGTGACCAGTGCGGAGCCGTCCCAGCCGGTGGGCCGGCCGTGCCACATGCGCAGCAGTCCGGCGACGAACACGGCGGAGATCTGGTCGCGGTTGCCGCGCCGCACGAGTTCCCAGGGAAGATCCCAGGAGAGGGCGAGCTCCGGGGTGGCGACGTCCACGAGGAGGAAGTCGGCGGCGCGTCCCTCCGCGACGGCCCCGGTCACGTCACCGAGGCCGACGGCGTCCGCGCCGCCGCGTGCGGCGTGGTCGAGCCAGGTCCAGCCCGCGCCGCAGGACGAATCGCCGGTGGCGAGCCCGTACGCGAGCCGCTGCGCGGACTCGGCCGTCTCGGCGAGGCGGAAGCCGTCGCCGCGGGTGCCGTCCGTGCCGAGCCCGAAACGGATGCCGCGCTCGGCCATGGCGGCGGCCGGAGCGACGGCGTTGCCCTTCCAGGCACTGGCAACGGGGTTGTAGCTGACGGCGGTTCCGGTGTCGGCGAGCAGGGTCAGCTCGCGGGGGGTGAGGAGGGTGGCGTGGGCGGCGAGCAACTGGGGGCCGAGGGCGCCGACGGCGTGCAGGTGCTCCAGGGGCCGCAACCCGTGGCGCAGCAGGGAGCGTTCGACGGCGGCGAGGTGTTCGTTGACGTGGATCTGCACAACGGTGCCGGCCTCGGCGGCGAGCCGGGCCGTTCGGCGGAGGGTGGTGTCGGTCGCCGCCTCGGGTATGGAGACGGCCAGGGAGGGGTGGACGAGCGGGTCGTGCGCGTAGCGGGCGAGGTGCTCGGCCGCCTGCTCCGCAACGGTGGCCGGGTCGGCGTCCGCCGTGTCCGCGTCGTTGCAGACCTGCGCAAGAACGCAGCGGATTCCGGCGTCGCGTGCCGCCGAGGCGAGCACCTCGACGTCCACCGCGGCGCGGGTGCCCGCGTCGGTGACGGTGGTGAACCCGCCCCGCATGGCCTCCAGGGCGGCGAGCTTGGCGGCGACGTAGGCCGATTCCTCGTCCAGCGCGTTCTCCAGCGGTACCCAGACGCGGCGGAAGATCTCCGACGGCTCCCCGAAGGCGAGCGCGGCACCGAAGCTCTGGGTGAGGTGGTGGTGGGCATCGACGAATCCGGGCATCAGCAGGTGGCCGGGCAACCGGACCGGTTCGAGGTGCGGGAGGACACGCTGCAGCCGCTCGGCCGGGCCGACAGTCGCGAAGGAGCCGTCTGCGATGTGGACCGCGTAACCGTCCATGAGCCCTTCGGGCAGCAGAACGGCATCGGGTACGAGAAGGAAGGGGCCGGGGCCGCTCAGCGGGCCGGCGGTGACGTGCTGGTTCATCGCTCGCTTTCCGTACGTGCGGACAGGCGGGCGGCGACGGCCGGCCTGACGTGATGGAACAGGATGTTCAGGACGGCAGCCGTGACCGCGCCGACGGCGACGCCGCTTTCCAGGAGGATGCGCAGGTTGGGCGGCAGCCCGCCGTACACGCCGGGGACGAGGATCGGCAGCAGGCCGAGCGCGAGTGCCACGGCGCAGATGAACGTGTGGGAGTGCCGGTCGAGTTCGGAGCGGCCGAGCATCTGCACACCGAGCACCGTGATCACGGCGAACACGACCATGGCGGTTCCGCCGACGACGGCCGGGGGGACCGCGCTGATGGCCCGGGTGACAGGTGCGAGGAAGCCGATGGCGACGAGGACCACGCCGGCGGCCGCGGTGACGAAGCGGCTGCGGACACCGGTCACCCGTACGATCCCGATGTTCTCGCCGCTGGTCACCATCAGCGGCAGTCCGAAGAAGCCTCCGGCGAGGGAGACCAGCGCGTCGCCGCGGATGGTCCTCGGCACATGAACGCGCTTGTCGATCTCCTTTCCGACGGCTTCGGCGTTGATCACGGTCTGGCCGGTGGCCTCCGCCATGGAGGCGAGGCTGTAGAGCATCAGCGGCAGCGCGGCGACGAGGCTGAACTCGACGGTGTCGTACGGCATCAGCTCGGGGGCGCTGACGAGTCCCCCGTCGCCGGTTCGCCCGAAGTCGGCCCGGCCGGCCACAAAGGCGAGGGCGGTGCCCGCCAACAGACCGATCATGACGGCGAGTTGTCGCAGGACGCCGGTGAACAGCAGATAGCAGGCGACGGTGAATCCGATCGTCGCGAAGCCGAGGGCGAGATTCCCGGGCTCGGCGAATCCGGGCTCACCGGGCCTGCCGGTCACCAGAACGGCGCCGACCTTCACGAGGTTGACGCCGACGATGACGATCATCGTCCCGATGACTAGGGCCGGGAAGTACGAGAGCAGTCGCGAGAACAGAGGCAGCACCACCAGCATGAAGAGGGCGGTGAGGACCACCGCGCCGGCGGCGGTGGGAAGTCCGTGCTGTTCGGCGATGGCGAGGAAGAGGACAAGCGGTGCGCCGCCCGGCAGCATGACGAACGGCAGCCGTGGCCCGATCTTCCACGGGCCGAGGGACTGCAGGAGGGATCCGGCGCCGGACAGTACGAAGGCGGCGGAGAGCAGGCCGACGGTCAGCCCGGGGTCGAGCCTGAGCGTGGCGCTCATCAGGAAGACCGCCGAGATGGGGGTGGCGGCCATGACGAGGACGTGCTGGATCCCGAAGAGCAGGATCCGCCCGAGGGGCCTCGCCTCGTCGACGGGATGGATGTCCTGGGGGTCGGGCGGTCGGTTGTCCGTGCGGGGCAAAGACGGGCGGGGACTGGACATGAGCGAGCTCCGTTTCGGCGTCTCGGCATGCTCGGTACAGCCGGATCCGGCCCTGGACGGAGAGCCTCATCGATACGGCCAAATCGATTTGGCCGTCAGTATGGAAGGGCACTCGGTGAGCGTCAAGGGGCGGATCCGTGAGCGCGCCTGCGCCGGGCCGCGGGTTCACGGACCATGCCGGCGCCGGGCGCCGTGCTGCCGTGCTCCTCGCGTCCGGATTCGCCGACCCCGCCGGGGTGTCAGTGGCAGATCTGCTTGAAGGCTGTCGCGCCGGGCCGGGCGCGGAACGCCACCTCGTGCCCCGCGTCGTCCGTGAAGACAGCCTGCGTCGCGGACTTCACGGTCATCGTGCCGCGCTGGACGGGGTTGTCCCACCCTGCGGGCGGGCTGCCCTCACCGTTGGACAGCGGTGTCTCCGCCTCGTAGTACGTCGAGCCGATACGGGCCTCGTCGATTCCGCAGTGGGTGTAGAGGTCGAACGGAATGGTCCTGGCGGACGGTATGGCACTCAAAGGCTCGGCGCGTCCGTCGGTGCGCCCGTCGGTGCGCCCGCCGGACCGTTCACCGGCGTCGGTGCAGCCGGTGAGCACCACGGCGGCCAGCGCGAGGGCCCAGGCAATGCGGCCGGCTGTCGAATTCATGCCCCTACGACGCTCGGTCCGGTGGGTCGGTTCCGACTCCCGCACGGCTGCGCGGCGAAGCCGTGCGGAGCCGTGCGGCACCCGGCCCGCGTTGCGACGACCGGACAACTGCCCTCCTGCCACCGTGCGATGCTGTGGCGATGCCGAGGGATCACGAATCCGTGCGCCGCAGTTACGAAACCATCGCCGACGAGTACCGGGACCGGATCGGGGGCGAACTCGCGCACAAGCCCTTGGACCGGGCACTTCTGGCCACGCTCGTCGAACAGTCGGAACGGGGCGCGCCGATCGCCGACCTGGGGTGCGGACCCGGGCATGTCACGGCCTGGCTCGCGGAGCACCGCCTCGCGGAGGACGGCGCGCGACCGGTCGGCATCGACCTCTCCCCCGCCATGGTGGCGATCGCCGGCCGTGAGCACCCGGAGGCGGAATTCCGCGAGGGGGATCTGCTGCATCTTCCGGCAGCCGACGCGGAGTTCGGCGGCGCCGTCGCCCTCTACTCCGTCATCCACCTCGAACGCGCGGAGCTGCGGCCCGCGTTCGACGAGATGCGACGGGTACTGCGGCCCTCCGCCCCGCTGCTGGTCGCCTTCCACCTCGGCTCCGAGGTCAGGCACCACTGCGAGTGGTGGGGCCGGGACGTCGATGTGGACTTCCACTTCTTCGAGACCGACACCGTCGCCGAGCCGTTGAAGGCGGCCGGCTTCGCCGTCGAGGCGGTGCTGGAGAGGACGCACCACCCGCAGGAGGCCGAGACACAACGGGCCTACCTCCTAGCCCGCCGCCTCCCCTGAAGCGCGGCCGGGTTGTCGGTACCCCGCGCAACGTTGCATCAGGTGTCTGCTCGACGGCCCCGAGCCGAGCGACGACGTGGCCGAGCTGCTGAAGAGCGAGCACTGGCGGCTCGTGGAGATGGACACCGGCCACTGGCCGATGTTCTCCCGACCGCGTGAACTGGCACGGATCCTGGACCGGGCGGCCGCGGGCTCCTGAACCGCTGTCCGCGCTGCTGTCCCGGTGGACCGGCGCCACGGCTGCCGGACGGTCGGCGCACCGCCGGCAGGATCCGAGCGCCGGGCCAGGGGCTCGGGGAGCGGGACGTAGGCTCTGCGCATGAGTGACACGCTGCCGCTCGTCGTCCTGGCCGTGGCCGTCGCCACAGTCATGGGCTTCTGCACGTGGGTGGTGTCCGTCGTCCGTCGCCGCGGTCTGGCAGGCGCGGCGATCCGGGCGGCCATGGCCTCCCACGACGAGGCCTTCTTCATCACGGCTCATGAAGCGCACCACGAGATCCGGGCACAGGTGGAACGCAAGGTGCCGATCCCCTCGCCCGACGATCCGTGGGTCTCGGGCAGAGGGCCGTCAGTCCGGCCGGGCGGGAGGCCCGGGCGGCCGTTCGGGACGTGGCCGCGGCGCTCGCGGTGGAGCCTGATCCGCCGGATGAGACGCCTGCGGCACGGTCGTTGAGGGCTGCCGACGCCGCCGGCCGGCGCCGGCCGTGTACGTCAAGTGGTGGTGTCGGCACGGTGCAGGTCGTGCCGGATGTGCGTTCCGGTGGCCTCGGATGCCAGGATGCACCTCATGAGTAACGTGTTCTTCGACATCACCATCGACGACAAGCCCGCCGGCCGGATCGTCTTCACCCTGTTCGACGACGTGGTCCCCAAGACCGCCCGGAACTTCCGCGAGCTGGCCACCGGTGAGCACGGCTTCGGCTACGAGGGTTCTTCCTTCCACCGCGTCATCCCGGACTTCATGCTCCAGGGCGGCGACTTCACCGCCGGCAACGGCACGGGCGGCAAGAGCATCTACGGCGAGAAGTTCCCCGACGAGAACTTCCAGCTCAAGCACACCAAGCCGGGCCAGCTCTCGATGGCCAACGCGGGTCCGAACAGCAATGGCTCGCAGTTCTTCATCACCACCATCGTCACCGACTGGCTGGACAACAAGCACGTCGTGTTCGGCGAGGTTGTCGAGGGCATGGACCTCGTGAAGCAGATCGAGACGCTGGGCTCGCGCAGCGGTGCGACCAAGGCCAAGGTCACGATCGCCAAGTCGGGCGTCGTCGAGGCCTGATCGGGCACACACGCATCCGACCCGCCCGGGGTCCGCGGCCTGCCGGCTGCGGACCCCGGGCGTTCGCGTTCCCGGGCGCGGCGGGAAGGCGCCGTTACCCCAAGTAAGTGGTCATCATCACGCCGGAGTTGGCTCCGGAGCGCGACATGCCCCTGCCAGGCTGTCAACTGCACGCACGTGAGCAGGCGTCTTCCTCGGCGCCGGCTTCGCCATGCTCACGTTCGACCGGCCGAGGGGGCGCGCAGTGGTGACAGCAGCACGGTGGCGAGGCGGTCCGGGGGCCGGGCACACCGCCCTGGTCGCGGGGGCCCTCGGAGCGCTGCTCGGGGGTGTCGTCGCCGTGCCGGGTACGGCGGCCGCCACGCCTTCCTCCGCGTATCCGCTGATCCTCGATCTGGACCTCACCTCCGGCCCGTCCTGCCCGTCTGAGGTACGCGGGCGGGTGCAGATCTACCATCCCGAGGGCGCCGACGCGGGCGCGAAGGTGGAGTGGCGGGTCCGGGGCGCCGATGGTGAACGGCTGGCGGGCGGCACGGTCGGCATGACCGCATCCGTTGCCGCCGCCGAATTCCGTCTGCCTGCCGCCGCCGATGTGCCCGGCTCCGGAGCGCTCACGGTCGACGCGCGTGTGGCCGGTGAGGAGGGCTCAGGGGGCGAGGAACCGGGCGTGTTCGGAAAGCCGTGGCGGGACAGGGTCGTGAAGGGCTGCGACCCGGTGCGTGTCGCGGCAGTCGGCGATTCGGTCGTCTGGGGCCAGGGGCTCGACCACGACCAGAAGTTCCCCCATCTCACGGGTGAGCTCCTCGGCAACGCCACCGGCCGGGGTCACGAGTTGTACGACTACTCCATCTCCGGCGCGGTGCTCGATGCGCCGGAGCTGCCGGCGGGGAACGACGACGCCGCATGCCTGTCCCGTGCGGAGCAGCAGGACCCGGACGGTGACGGCGAGATGGAGTTCGGCGAGGTCACCCAGCAGATGCCGGATGTCTTCTGCCAGTTGGAGAAGGCGGGTGCGCAGGCCAGGGCCGGCGGATACGGTCTCGATCTCGTGGTCCTGAACGGCTGCATCAACGATCTGGACCCCTTCACCGGTGTCGCCGTCGGCGTGACCCCCGGCTCCGAGAACCTGCCCGAGGCCGTCCGACGGGAGTGCTCGGGCGTCGGTGCCGAGCCCGAGAACCCCGCGAAAAACGTGCCCTGGTTCAGCGGCGCCAAGGTCGGATACGGCGGCCGCGGCATGCAGGCCGCGATCGAGAAGGCGCACGCCCTCCCCGGCAGGCCCAAGGTCATCGTGGCCGGGTTCAACTACGCCCTGAGCCGCGAGAGCTCCCCGCTGCCGCGCAAGCAGTGCTCCCGGCCGGGCCTCGCGGGGGCGCGGCTGGCCTCCTGCACGGCTTCGCTCGGGAGGGCGAGGCTTCGGTACGAGCAGTACACCCAGCTCTCCGCCGAGAGCTACCGGGCAGCCGCCGAAGCGGCCAACAGTGCGTCGGCCGACGGCCGGTACGCGGTCGCCGCCGACGGGCTGTTCACCCGGGACAACGCGATCCTGGCTCCGGCCGCCAAGGTGTGGAGCTCGCCGGTCGCCGACCCCGCGTACCCGCTGCGCAAGTCGGCATGCCCCGAGCTCAGCGCGACGCCGCTGCAGTGCCTGAGCGCGGCGATGGCGCATCCGGACATCGCCGGTGCCCGGCAGTACGCCGACAGCTTCCTGCTCAACCCGCACGTCCGCGACTGGTTCGGACTGCCCGCCGACGGCCCGCGCATGTCGCTGACGGTGCAGGGTGACGAGCAGCCGACGGGAGCCGAGGTGCGGTTGACGGCCGATGGCCCGTCCGCTCCGGCGGACGGCTCCTACCGCTATACGTGGTACTTCGGTGACGGAACGCGTCTCGTCACCTTCGCGCCCGAGGTCACGCACCGCTACGAACGCGGCGGCCGGTATCTGCCGCGGCTCGTGGTCACCGACGCGGAGGGGCACCGGGCGCTGACCGAGGCGCCGGGTCCGGTGACGGTGACACCGGTGCCGGCGGGCGCTCGGCTCTGAGCCACGGAGCCGGCGGGTGTCGTCGGCGTCGGCGCGCTGAGACGTGAGCGGTGCCCTGCGCAGGTGGGGCGTCAGCGTTGCCCTGTGCCGCTGGGACGCCAGCGTTGCCCTGTGCAGGCACCTGCGGCTTCCGTACCCGGAGCCCTGGGCACAACGCCCCTTGGCGGAGCAGGAGTTGCTTGATCGCCGATCTGGACTCCGGCCGGCGGCAGTGATCAACGCCTGCTGAACCGTCCGCCGGGTGGGGGTTCGGGGCACGTATTCTCACCGGGGCACGCCGAGAGAGAGGCAGCGGACGTGGCGGACAGCAGTAAGCCGGGGCAGGGTGGTGCGGACGGCGCGGCGCGGGCATCCGCTTCGCTCGGCGCCCAGGCGCGTGAAGCCGTGCGGCGGCGGATCGTGGACCGGCGCTACGCGCAAGGTGCCCGCCTCGTCGAGCGCGAGGTCGCCGAGGAGCTCGGCATGTCCCGCGTACCGGTGCGCGAGGCGCTGCGCGCGCTTGTCGCGGAGGGCCTGCTGGAGCTCCTGCCGCACAGCGGGGTGCGGGTGCGCCGACTGGAGCGCGCCGACGTGGAGCATCTCTACGAGGTGTGGGAGCCGCTCGCGGTCCAGGCGTCGCGGCTCGCGGCGCGCGCCGCGGACGCCAATCCCGAGGGCCTCGCCACTCTGGAGGCCTCTCTCGCACAGGCCGAGCGGGCGGCCGCGGCGGACGAGGGAGCACGCGAGGTGGCGGCCCATACCGCGTTCCACGAGGGGGTCGTGGCGCTGTCGGGGAATCCGCTGCTCGCCCGCACGATGGAGCAGTTGAGCTGGCAGTTGCAGCTGCTGTTCGGGCTGCGCGAGGAGCCGGCGCACATGCGGGCACAGCACACGGACATGTTCCGGCGGATCGCGGCAGGCGACGAGGAGGCCGCTGCGGCGAGCACGCTCCTGCATGTCCGCGACAGCAGAGCGGTGGCACTGCGGTCGCTGTTCGGAAGCGACGCCTGAGAGAATTTGTATACCAGAACGTAGATCCAGACACCCTCGGGCGCATTGAACCGCGCCTTTCATGGGCTCCGCCTCGATCCCTTGTCCGCACATCCGGGCTTGGTATACAAAGTGAACGGAACCGCGCCGTCCGCCTCACCGCCCCAGGAGCCCTCATGTGCGTCGATGCCACACCCCCGCCGCCCAGCAGCCTCACCCGCCGCGGGATCCTCGCGGGCGCCGCCGCACTCGCCGGCACCGTGGCCGTGGCCACCCCCGCGGTGGCGGGACGCAGTGGGCCGGCGCAGGGCGGCGACCTCGTCGTGCGGGGCGGCAACCTGCTCGACCCTGCGACGGGACACGTCACCGAGGATGCCGTCGTCGTCATCGAGGGCGGAGTCGTACGCACCGCCGGCGCCCGGAACCGGGTCGCCGTACCGCAGGGCGCGCAGGTTCTCGACGTCCACGGCCAGTGGATCCTGCCCGGGCTCGTCGACGCGCACATCCACCTCAGCACCGCTGCCGAGGCCCGCGCAGCGGTCCGCGGCGGTGCGACCAGCGCCCGCAGCGGCTCGACGAACTTCTACCAGGACATCGCCGTACGGGAACTGGCGCGCCACTCCCCCGCCCTCGCGCCCCGCCTGAAGGCCGCCGGCGTCTTCGTCACACCGGACCTCGGCGACACGGTGCTCGCAGACCCGGATCTCACGCCGCTGGTCCGCCTCAAGGACGGTGTGCGCTCGGCGGAGGCGCTGCGACGGGTGGTGGAGGTGAACCTCGCGCGCGGCGCCGACGTCATCAAGACGCGCGTCAACGAACGGGCGGGGCTGCCCGAGCAGGATCCGCTGGCCCAGGTGTACACGCACGAGCAGCTGTCCGAGGTCGTCGCGGCCGCCCGGCGCGGCGGCAAGGGCGTCCTGTGCCACAGCTACAGCGAGCAGGGCTGCCACGACGCGGTCACGGCGGGCATCCGCTCCCTGGAGCACGGGGCGTTCGTCGGCGAGCGGACGCTGCGCGAAATGACCCGCAGGGGTACGTACTTCACTCCCACGCTCACCGCGATCGCGGGCCTGGCCGCATCGTCCGACCCGGTGCTCGCCGAGCGCGGCCGCACCTACCTGCCGGTGCTGCGGCGGGCGGTCCTGGCGGCGCACGAGCTGGGGGTGCCGCTGGCGGCGGGCACGGACTCGGCGGGCGGAGCGATCGACCCGGTCGGCCGCGAGGTGGAGCTGATGCGCGAGGCCGGCCTGCCGGCGCTCGACGCGATACGCACGGCCACGACCGGCGCGGCACGGCTGCTCGGCCTGGAGCGCTCGGCCGGCCGACTGGCGCGCGGGTTCTCGGGCGACGTGATCGTCGTGGACGGTGATCCGCTGGCCGACGTGTCGGTTCTGAAGAGGCCGGCTCGGGTCGTCCGCGCAGGGATCGCGCTCTGAGCCGTGCAGCCGTCCGCTTCTCGTACCTGTTCGCAGCCATACCGCACACCGAAGGAGTCCTGATGGAGCAACCCTCCCTTTCACCCGGTGGGGTGTCCCGGCGCAGCATGCTCGCCGGCGCCGTCGCGATGGCCGGCACCACGGCCGCGCTGTCCGCCACGGCCTCACTCGCCCGGGCCGACACCGACGCGGCCGGGACGGGCACCGCCCCTTCGCACGGGCAGGGTGGTCGGCCCTCCCGGGCGGTTGTCTTCCGCAACGTGCGCCCCTTCGGTGCAAGGACCGCCGTGGATCTGACGGTCGTCGACGGCCGGATCACGGACCGTCCGGCGCCCTCCGGGGCCAAGGTCGTCGACGGCGGAGGCCGTATCGCCCTCCCGTCACTCGTCGACGCGCACATCCACCCGGACAAGACGACGTGGGGCGGGCCGTGGGTGTCGCGCAAGCCGGCCGACGGCATCGCCGACTACGTCGCCCAGGACGTGGAGCTGTTCCGCAGCCAGCGGCGTCCCGTCGCGGAACGCGCCTACGGCATGATGGCCCATGCCGTGACCCGCGGCACCCGCGGGATGCGCGCCCACGCGGACGTGGCCCCCGCCTACGATCTGGCCGGTGTCGAGGGTGTGGGCACCGCCCGCGAACGGCTGCGGCACGCGCTGGACGTGCAGATCGTCGCGTTCCCGCAGCACGGCGTCGTCAGGGCACCCGGCACGGCGCAGCTCCTCGAGGAGGCGGCACGCACAGGAGCTGTCGACATGATCGGCGGGATCGACCCGATCGGCTTCGACCACGCACTCGACGAGCAGCTCGACCTGGTCTTCGGCATCGCGGACCGGCACGGCGTCGGCGTGGACATCCACCTCCACGACCGGGGCGAGCAGGGCGTCAGGGCACTGCGCGGCATCATCGACCGCACCCGGGCACTGTCCCTTCGGGGCAAGGTCACGGTGAGCCATGTCTTCTGTCTCCCGGGCCTGGACGACCGTGAACTCGGTGCGCTGGCCGAGGACATGGGGGATCTCGGAATCTCCCTGACAACGGTGGCGCCCTCCGCCTCGCTGGTCCTGCCGGTCGCCCGGCTGCGCGAGTACGGCGTGCACGTCGGGCTCGGTTCGGACGGGGTCCGCGACTCGTGGAGCCCGTTCGGCAACGCGGACATGCTGCACCGCGCGCATCTGCTGGGCTGGGTCACGGACGTGCGACTCGACGAGGAACTGGCGGACTGCTACCGGCTGGGCGCCCACGGCGGCGCGGACCTCATGGCCCTGCCCCACGCGGACTTCGCGCCCGGCTCCCCCGCCGATTTCCTCCTCGTGCGCGGAGAGGCCCTGCCGCAGGTGGTGGTGGACATGCCGCAGCGGGACATGGTCGTGCACGCAGGCCGCGTGGTGGCCCGGAACGGGGAACTCGTGGAGTAGCGGCCCGAGCTCGTACTCCGCATCTCCACCCCGGTCAGGGCAACGGGACGCCGCGGGCCGCCAGCCAGAGGGCGTACCACTCGTCATGACCGAGGTCGGGGGTGCGGCGGGCGGCGTCGCGGCAGGCGCGGATGCGTTCGGGGCGGGCGCTGCCGACGACCGGAGCGATGCGCGCGGGGTGGCGTTGCAGCCACCACAGCAGGATCGTCTCCGGCGTCGTGTCCTTCGCCTCGGCCAGCGAGACGATCAGTTGCGCGGCCGCTTGCTCCTCGGGCGTCTCCTGGGCGCCGGTGAAGCGCCCTTGCGCGAGTGCGCCCCACGCCTGAAGTCGCACGCCGTTCGCCCGGCAGTACTCGACCGTCCCGAGCGGGAAGCCGTTGGACGCCGCCTCGGCGGTGTTCACCAGCACTCCCGCCTCGAGCCAGTCGCGCCGGTGGAGGCTCATCTCCAATTGGTTGACGCCCAACGGGACATCGAGGTGTGCCTGCAGTTCCGCGATCTGCGCGGACCCCATGTTGGACACACCGAACCGGCGTACCAGTCCCTGCCGGTGGAGACTCGTGAGCGCTGCGGCCACGTCCTGCGGGTCCGCCAGAGGATCGGGGCGGTGCAGCAGCAGGACGTCGATGACGTCGGTACGCAGGCGGGCGAGGCTTTCCTCCACGCGCCGGACGATGGTCGCACCGCGCAGATCGTAGGTGCCGGGCCGGTGGCCGTCGGGGAGACGGATGCCGCACTTGGTCTGCACGACGATGCGGTCACGCAGTTCCGGCGCCCGCGCCAGGATCTCGCCGAAGACCGCTTCGGCCTTGCCGTGCCGGTAGATGTCGGCGTGGTCGAAGGTGGTGATGCCGCAGTCCAGGGCCGCCTCGACGGCCGCCTCGGCCCGGGCGATGTCCTGTGCGCCGTAGGGCTCCTTGTCCCAGCCGCCGCCGAGCCCCATGCATCCGTAGACGAGCCGGTCGCCGGCCGTACTGTCCGAAGTCACCACGCACGTCACCCTATCCGGCCGGCCGCGCACGGCTGCCGGCACGGTGCGTCCGCGTCAGCCGCGGGCGCACGTCCAGGCACCCATGCCCTGCAGGTCGGCGAGCCTCTCTGCAACGGCGATCTGCTCCGACCGCGTCGCAAGGTCGGCGCGGGCGGCGAACCTCAGCCCGCCCGCCGCCACCCAGCTCGACCGGGTGAACTGCAGACCGCCGTAGTGACCGTTGCCCGTGTTGGCATGCCAGTTCCCGGACGATTCGCACGCGGCGATGGCGTCCCAGTCGGCGCCGCGTGCCTGGTGCGTCACGGCGTGGGCGGGGAGGGCGCCGAGGAGGAGGAAGAGTGGAGCGCAAGTGAGTGCGATCAGCAACTTCCTGACAGGCAGTCGGTTAGCGGCGGTGCACGGATGTCGGGACATCGGAAGCCTTTCGTTCATCGGTCTTCGCCCTGCCGGGCGAAGGTCACTCATGAACGTAAGGCGGCCTGTCGGACCTGGCACTTGTTGCTGGGCCCATCGCGCAAGGTGCCTGGTGGGGCGGCGCAGCCGCGCGGCGCGCCGGACCCCGCCGGTGGCCGCAACGAGCCGGCCCGGCTGCGGCCTCGCGCCGGGCTCCGCCATCGGGTCGTCCCGCAGCCGGCGAGACGCTCGCGGACCTGCGCCTCAGCGTGCGGCGGGCGAGACGCTCCCGGACCTGCGCCTCAGCGTGCGACGGGCGAGACGCTCCCGGACCTGCGCCTCAGCGCGGCGGGCGGGGGCTCGGCCTGCGCCTCAGCGTGCGGCGGGCGGGGGCTCGGCCTGCGCCGACGCGGCGAAGTGGGCGGTGAACCAGTCCCTTGCCAGTTGCGTGACCTCCTCCAGCGCGCCCGGCTCCTCGAAGAGATGCGTCGCTCCGGGCACGATCGCCAGACGTTTCTCGCAGCGCAGCTGCGCCAGCGCGTCGCGATTGAGGTCCACCACGGTCCCGTCGTCACCACCCACGACGAGGAGTGTGGGTGCCGTCACCGAGGCCAGCCGTGGGCCGGCAAGGTCGGGGCGGCCGCCACGCGAGACGATCGCGGCGATGTCCTCGCCGGGCTCCGCGGCCGCCCACAACGCGGCGGCCGCGCCGGTGCTCGCACCGAAGTAGCCGGTCGGGAGCCCTGCGGCCTCCGGCTGTTCCCTCAGCCAGCCGGTGGCATCCTGCAGCCGCCGGGCCAGGAGCGGGGTGTCGAAGACATTCGCCCGGTCCTGGCCCTCGTCCTCGGTGAGCAGGTCGAAAAGCAGCGTCCCCAGTCCCGCGCGGTGCAGCCCCGTGGCCACGGCGCGATTGCGCGGGCTGAGTCGGCTGCTGCCGCTGCCGTGGGCGAAGACGACGATTCCGGTCGCGCCGGGAGGCACGGTCAGCTCGCCGGGTAGCAGCGCCGCGCCCGACACGACCTCCGCCTCCCGCACCTGATGGGCGCCGCCGACCGGTCGCGAGGATCGGCCGGTGCGGGCCGCCGCCTCGTCCAGGCAGGCGATCACTTCGCTGTCGTCGGTCTGGGCGAAGTCGGCGTAGAACTGGCCGATGGCGAAGAAGTCACGTGGTGTGCTCAGGCAGACCAGTTCGTCGGCCTCGCCGCCCAGCCGGGCCGTCCAGTCCTGCGGGGCGACAGGGACCGCCAGGACGATCCGCCCCGCTCCCCGTGCCCGGGCGATCCGGCAGGCGGCCCGTGCGGTCGACCCCGTGGCCACACCGTCGTCGATCAGCACCACGGTCCGGCCCTCGACCTCCAGCTGTTTGCGTTCGCCCCGGTACGTCCGGGCCCGCCGCGCCAGCACGACCTGCTCGTGCCGCTCGACCTCTTCCAGTTCGTCCTGGGTGACGCGCGCACTGCGGACCACCTCGTCGTTGATGACCCGTATGCCGTCCTCGCCGAGCGCCCCCATCCCGAGCTCCGGCTGGTAGGGAACGCCGAGCTTGCGTACCAGGCACACGTCCAGCGGCGCCTCCAGCGCGCGGGCGACCTCGGCCGCCACGGGCACCCCGCCCCGCGGCAGTCCCAGGATCACCGGCTCTTCCCGTCCGAACTTCTCCAGCAGGGCGGCCAGTTGACGCCCCGCGTCGATCCGATCCCTGAAGAACACGTTCGGTCACCTCGTCCTCCTGAGGCCGGCCAGGTGCCGGACGGAGGCGTTGCCCCGGTGGCCGCCGTACAGCCACCGCGTGTTCCGGCATGTGTGCCGCCGGTTTCGCGTGCGCGATCCGCGTGCGGGCTCACCGTCGCGAGCTCCGACGCACGCGGCCGACAGTCTGGCCCACCACTTGCCATTCTCGTACCGGCGGCGGTCGGGCGCCGCATGCGGCGTCGGCACGGTCCCTGCGGCAGGACTAGCTTGGAGTGCGTGGACGGTGACCTCGTCACGGTTTTCCTCAGCGGCGACGTGATGCTCGGCCGCGGTGTCGACCAGATTCTTCCGCACCCCGGCGATCCAGCCCTGTCCGAGCCGTATCTGCGGGACGCCCGCCGCTACGTGGAGCTCGCGGAGGCGATGAACGGTCCCATTCCGCGTCCCGTCCCTTTCTCCTGGCCCTGGGGCGAGGCGCTGCAGGCGCTGGACGCCGCGGCGCTCGACGCGCGCTTGCTCAACCTTGAGACGTCGATCACGCAGAGCGACGATGCCGCCCCCGGCAAGGAGGTTCTGTACCGGATGAGCCCGGCCAATCTGCCCGGTCTGACGGTCGCCCGTCCCGATGTCTGCGTCCTGGCGAACAACCATGTCCTGGACTACGGCCGCCTCGGGCTCGCCGAGACGCTCGACGCCCTGGACCACGCGGGCCTGCGCACCGCGGGAGCGGGCAGGTCGGTGGACGAGGCGCGGCACTGCGCCGCCGTGCCCGTACGGGACGGACGGCGCGTCCTCGTCCAGGCGCTCGGGATGCAGTCCAGCGGTGTGCCGCGGACCTGGGCGGCGACCGCGGAGCGGAGCGGCGTCCACTTCGCCGCCGGAACGTCGCATGCCGCCGCTGCGGGTGTGGCCGCGCGGCTGCGGGCCGCGAGGAGGCCGGGAGATGTGGCCGTCGTGTCGCTCCACTGGGGTTCCAACTGGGGCTACCGCGTCACGCAGGACCAGGTCCGCTTCGCGCACGCGCTGGTCGACGGCGGCGCGGACATCGTCCACGGCCACTCGTCGCACCATCCCAGGCCGCTGGAGGTGTACCGGGGCAAGCTGATCCTCTACGGCTGCGGTGATCTGATCAACGACTACGAGGGGATCACCGGATACGAGCAGTACCGGGACGATCTGCGGCTGCTGTACTGCGCCGCTGTGGAGGCCGGGAGCGGCCGTCTCCACGAGCTGCGCATCACGCCGCTGCAGGCACGGCGCATGCGGCTGGAGCACGCGTCGCGGGCGGACTGCCTGAGGGTGCACGACGTTCTCGGCCGGATCAGCCGCGGCTTCGGCACCCGCGTGAACTCCGAGCCGGACGGCTCCCTCACGGTCCGTCCGTCCCGCCCGGGCCGCTGACACGGCACCGGACCGTGGCACCGCGGAGGGCCGCCGTGACCATGTTGCGCGCATCGGCCGGGTGCCCCTCCCCCACGCACCCGCATGCGGCGTGCCTCGGCCCGGGGAGGCCGTGGCACGCCGCTCGCGTCACCGGGTTGCCGGATCAGGGGCGCTGCCGGGAGGTGTCGCGGCGGGCGCCCTGCTGCGACGGGATTCCGTCCAGCGTCACCTGCGGCTCGGCGTCGACGGCCGCCCGCTGAGCGGGGCCCCATGTCTCGCGCGTGGCGAGCACACCCATGAGACCGACGAGGGAGACCATCACGTAGAACCCGGCCGGGCCCCACCAGTCGAAGGAATCGGCCAGCAGTACGGCGACGAACGGGGCGAACCCTGCCACGGACGCCGCGGTCTGGTAGCCGAGCGAGGCACCCGACGTGCGGGTCCCGGTGCGGAACAGCTCGGCGAACCACGCTGCCTGAGTACCCGTCAGTGCCGCGTGGATGACACCGATGGCGACAAGGAACACCAGCACGATCAGCACCGGCGCCCCGGTGTTGGCCATCATGTACATCGGAATGCCGAACGCCGCGGCGAGCAGGCAGCCCACCAGGTAGACCGGGCGCCGTCCCACCCGGTCGGTCAGGGCGCCGGACAGGACCGTGGTGCCCACGGCCATCAGGCTCGCGACGACCACGCCGGTCAGCGCGATGCCCCGGTCGTCCGCGTCCCGGTCCGTGATGTACGACAGCAGATACGTGGCCGTCAGGTAGTAGGCACAGGACTCGACGACGCGCAGGGCGATGATGCGCAGGATGTTGCGCCAGTCGTCGCGCAGGACCGACAGCAGCGGATTGCGCACGGTGCCGCCCTCGGCCTTGGCCGCCTCGAACTCCGGGGACTCGCTCAGCTTCATCCGTACGACGAGACCCACGACGATCAGCAGGGAACTGGCGAGGAAGGGCAGACGCCAGGCCCAGTCGCCGTCGAGCGAGGCGGAGAGCAGGAAGGCGATGTTGGCGAACGCGATGCCGAGCGGGTTGCCGGCCTGCGGTATCGCCGCGTACAGGCCGCGGCGCCTGCGGGGAGCGTGCTCGTACGTCATCATGACCGCGCCGCCCCACTCGGCGCCGAACGCCAGGCCCTGGATGCAGCGGATGACGACCAGCAGCACGGGGGCGAGGACACCGACCTGCTGATAGGTGGGCAGCAGGCCGATCAGAACCGTGGCGATGCCCATGACCAGCAGCGCACCGACGAGTACCGGCTTGCGGCCGTGCCGGTCACCGAGGTATCCGCCGAGCGCGCCGCCGACGGGGCGCATCAGGAAGCCCACACCGAGGGTCACGAAGGCGAGCAGAGTGCCGACGACGGGGTCGGAGTCGGGGAAGAAGGCATCGCCGAAATAGAGGGCGGAGGCGGTGCCGTAGGCGACGAAGTCGTAGTTCTCCACGCAGGTGCCTGCCGCGGAGGCGAGTGCGGTCTTGATGCGTCCTGGTCGGGCGCTGTCGGCGGAAGCAGTGCTGGGCGCGCTCATTCCGGGTCTCCTTCGATCTCGGTATGCGCGGGGGACGGTTGGCCCATCGGCCTGTGGGGGGGTGGGGAGTTGTGGGGAGCGGGCGGTCGGCTCAGAGCCGGTCGGCAAGCTCCCGTGCCGACCGGAGCTCCAGTTCGTGGAGCTTGGCGACGCGGCGCACGGTGTCGTCGTCGTTGTCGAACGTCGCGGAGAGGAACGCCTCCAGGACCTCGGTCGCCGTCGCGGGGCCGACGAGCCAGGCGCCCATCGCGATGGCGTTGGCGTCGTCGTGCTCGACGGCCTGGTGGGCCGAGTACACGTCGTGGCCCAGTCCGCAGCGGATTCCGGCGATCTTGTTGGCGGCCATCAGGGCGCCCGCGCCGGTGCCGCACACGAGAACGGCCCGGTCGGCCTCGCCTTTGCGCACCGCGTCGCAGGTAGCGAAGGTGACGTCGGGGAAGTCGACGGGTGCATCGCTGTCGCTTCCCCGGTCGAGCACCTCGTGGCCGAGGCCGAGCAGCACGTGGCGTACGTGTTCCTTGAGCCCGAGGCCCGCGTGGTCGTTTCCGAGTGCGATACGCATGGTCGGTCCTTCCGGTGAGGGGAGCGCGGGTCGTTCTGGACCTCGCGCGGTCGGTGATCGATGTCGGTGTGGGGAGGGACACCGCCGGCATGCCGGTCTCCCCGTCCGGCGCGTGCGGGCGCACCGCGGATCGGCCGTCAGCGGTCCTGCCGGTGTGAACGGAGCCCGGTGGCGGTGGGATTGACGGGCTGTCGGATCAGTCGGCGCGCCGTCCGGTGGAGGACTCCCGTACGACGAGCCGCATCGGCTGGACGACGGATTCGGCCGGGCGGCCCTCGATGACGTCCAGCAGCAGCCTCATCGCGCTCTCGCCGAGCGCGCGTGCGTCGTGGGCCACCACGGTCAGCGGCGGGTCGATTTCCTTGAACCACTCGATGTCGTCGAAGGAGACCAGTGCGAGATCGGTCCCGATGCGCAGCCCTCGGCGCCGTACCTCGCCCAGTGCCCCGACCGCCATCAGGCTGTCCGCGGCCAGCAGCGCGGTCGGCGGACGTCTGCCGGCGAGCAGCGCGGCGGCCGCGGTGCTGCCGCTCGCGCTGCGGAAGTCGCCCACGGCGACGAGTGCCGGATCCTCGTCCAGGCCGTGGCGGGCCACGGCCGCCAGGAACGCGTCGTGCCGGGCGCGGCCGGTGGACACGGACGGCGGTCCCCCGATGAAGCCGATGCGGGTGTGCCCCTGGGCGGCGAGATGGGCGACGGCCAGGTCGACGCCCTGCTCGTTGTCCGCCGTCACACTGGGCACATCGAAGTCCTCGACCGTCCGGTCGACGAACACCAGCGGAGTGCGGGCCTGTTCGAGCGCGCGCAGGTTTCCGCTGCCCTCACCCTGCGGGGCGACGATGATCCCGTCGACCCGCTGGGTGAGGAACGCCTCCAGATAGGTGTCCTGTTGCGCCGTGTCCTCGTTGGCGTTGGCGAGCAGCGTCACGTAGGACGAGGCGAGCGCCGCCTGTTCGGCACCGTGGGCGACGTCGGCGAAGAACGGGTTGCGTACGTCGGAGACGAGCAGGCCCACCGCATTGCTGCGGGCCGAACGCAGGGCGCGCGCCCGGGCGTCGGGCCGGTAGCCGAGTTCCGTGACGGCGCTGCGCACACGCTCCCGCGCCGCGGCGGAGGTCGCGGGGCTGCCGGACAGCACACGGGAGACGGTGCCCACGGAGACGCCGGCGCGGGCTGCGACGTCCTTGATGGTCACGGTGTTGTCCATGAGCGCCTTTCGGTGCGAAGGCCGTACGCCCCCGGTCCGGCGGACTCGGGGAAGAGCGGAAACGTTTCCATGGAAACGTTTCCAGCGGGATCATGGAGGACGTCGTTCCGGCGCGTCAAGGGTTCGGACGCAACCTGGTCGGACGGCCGGAGCGGCGACGCCGGGGTGGTCAGAGCGGGGGAAGGACCTGCTCGGACCAGACCGTCTTGCCCTCCTGGGTGTAACGGCAGCCCCAGCGGCGGGAGAGCTGAGCGACCAGGTACAGGCCCCGGCCGCCCTCCTCGGAGCTTCTGGCGCGGCGCATCCTGGGCTGGGTGTTGCTCGGATCGGAGACCTCGCAGATCAGGGCTCCCGCCCGGACGACGCGCAGCAGCACGGGGCCGCCCGCGTAGCGAATGGCGTTGGTGAGCA
Source organism: Streptomyces sp. NPDC043812 (assembly GCF_056436245.1). Classification (NCBI taxonomy): domain Bacteria; kingdom Bacillati; phylum Actinomycetota; class Actinomycetes; order Kitasatosporales; family Streptomycetaceae; genus Streptomyces; species Streptomyces sp. NPDC043812. Next base: position 145,171 of record NZ_JBWKCY010000009.1, on the reverse strand, counting down.
GCTCGCTGACGATGAGTTCGGTGGCGAACGCCAGCTCGTCGAGATCCCACCGGGACAGCTGCTCGAGGACGAGATGGCGCGCATCCCCGACCACGGATGCGTCCGCTTCGAACCGCCAGGTTGCGATCGCCTCGTCCGGGACGACCCGGGTGCGGGCGAGAAGCAGCGTGACGTCGTCCTTCAGCCGGCCCGGCGGCAATCCGGCCACGATGTCGTGGCGCGCGTCGCGCAGCGGCCTGCCGAGTACGTCCGCGTGGACCAGACGGTCCGCCAGATTGCGCATGCCCTCGTCGATGTCGCCCTTGCCGCGCTCGATCAGGCCGTCGGTGTACATCGCAAGGACACTTCCCGACGGGAGCACGAGCTCGACCGGTTCGAACGGCCATCCGCCCACTCCCAGCGGAGGGCCCGGGCTGAGGTCGACGTACTCCACCGTGCCGTCCGGGCGGACCACGGCGGGCGGCGGATGTCCTGCGCTGGCCATCACGCACTGGCGCGTCACCGGGTCGTAGACGGCGTACAGGCAGGTCGCACCTGCCGGTCCGCCGGCGAGGGTCGAGTGCTCGGGGCCGTCTCCCGTGTCGTCCCGCTCGGCCTCGGCGGCGACCTGGAGGACGAGATCGTCCACGTGCGTCAGCAGTTCGTCGGGTTCCAGCTCGAGGTCGGCCAGCGCGCGGACGGCGCTGCGCAGGCGGCCCATCATGGCCGTGGCGTACAGACCGTGGCCGGCCACGTCCCCGACCACCAGGGCGATGCGCGCGGACGACAGAGGCACGACGTCGAACCAGTCGCCGCCCACGCCGCTGTCCGCGTCCGCGGGCAGATAGACGCTCGCGGCCTCCAGCGCGGGTGTCTCCGCCGTCGCCGGAGGCAGGAGACTGCGCTGGAGACCCACTGCCGTGCGGCGTTCCTTGGTGTACCGGCGGGCGTTGTCCACGGCCATCGCGGCGCGGGCGGCGATCTCCTCCAGGAGAGCGAGATCGTCCTCGTCCAGCGGGTGCCGGTCTCCGGTGCGCCACAGGGTGAGCCGGCCGAACACGACGCCACGCGCCTGCAGTGCCGCGGTCATCGCGGAATGCGCACCCGGGACAGCGGTGGCCCAGGCGGGGCGCGCGGAGTCCGGCCGGGGCGCTGCCCTGTCGGCGAGTCCGGTGATCAGCAGTCCGCAGCCGTCGGGCGGTGCCTGCGGCGAGGCCGGGTCGTGGGCGGGTACGGACGGTTCCTCGGCCGTGCCCGTACGCAGCACGCCGTCCGCACCGGCCACGGCAGTACGCAGCAGCGCGAGCGGGCGGGGTCCGTCGGGGGGCGGTTCGCCTCCGGTCAGCACGGTCTCCGCGAGGTCCACTGCGGCGCAGTCCGCCAGCCCGGGCACGAGGACACCGGCCAGATCCTCCGTGGTGCGTTGGACGGAGAGGGACCGGTTCAGCGCCGCGGTGGCGCGGTACAGGACGTCGAGCCGGTCCCGGGCCCGTTCACGGTCGGTGACATCGGTGAACAGCACCGCCACGCCCATGGCGCGGCCGTCCGGCTCCTGCAGCCTGAACGCCTGGATGTTCAGGACGCGGCCGCCTCTGGGATCCTCCAGCGTGTGGGCGGCGGCGCGGAAGCCGATGAGCGGGTCCCCGGTGTGCACCACATCGCGCAACCGGTCCTCGATGGCCCGCGCGTCCTCGGCCCGCAGGAAGTCGGCCAGGCGTCTGCCGATCAGGTCGGCGGGGACACCGGTGTACGGCAGCAGATGTGTGTTGGTGCGCAGCAGCCGTAGTTCGGCGTCGAAAATCGCCAGACCCACGCTCCCCTGGAGGAACAGCTCCTGGGTGACGGCGTGATCCTGCCGCGTTCTGGCGTCGAGTTCGGCGGTTGTCCCCAGGACGAGGCAGCGTGCGCCGCTCCCGTGGCTGCCGGCGTCCAGCGCCACGACTCGGAAGCAGATCTCGACGTCGCCTTGCGACCCGTGCCTCAGGGTGGCCCTGCCCTCCCACCCGTTGCCGCGCGACGCGGGACGCCGCGCCAGGATCCCCGCCCAGGTGCCGGGGTCGGCCAGCAGTTCACGGGCGGGCCTGCCGCACACGTCGTCGGACGGCCGGCCGACGAGAGCCTCGGCCGCCGCGGTCCAGGCCAGGACTGTGCCCGCATCGTCCAGGAGGGCCGCAGCCGTGCTGGTGATGGCGAAGGGGTGGTCCTGGTTGCTCTCGGTGGCCCGCATGCCTGCACATCCCGTCCCCGGTCCGGCGGTTGCCATGATCCTCCATGCGCGGGGCACCGGCCAGGCTCACTGCGCCGCCCGGGGTGTGCACGGTCTGGCAAGGAGCACGGCGATGTCGTCCTGGCCCACCGAGGGGAGCAGACGGCCGAGAATCCCGTCGCAGATGTGTTCCAGCGGGCGGGAGGGATGCACCAGTGTCCGGGCGAGCTGCCGCATGCCCTGGTCGAGGTCACGGTCGCGGGCCTCGATGAGGCCGTCGGTGTACAGCACCAGCAGACCGCCGGGCGGCAGCGTCACCCACTCGGTGCGGAAGCCGGGTCCGCCCGCGCCGAGCGGCGTACCGGGTGATCCGTCGAGGAACGCGACCCCGCCGCCGGCGTCTACCACGGCCGGGGGCGGGTGGCCTGCCCGGGCGATCTCGCAGCCGCCTGCCACCGGGTCATGGACGGCGTAGATGCACGTCGCCATCTCGTTCTCCCCCAGTTCGGTCACGGTCGCGTCGAGGGAGCGGAGCAACTGGGCGGGCGGGATGCCATGGCGTGCCAGTGTGCGTACTGCGGTGCGCAGTTGACCCATCACGGCCGCCGCATGGACGCCGTGACCCATGACGTCCCCGATGACCAGCCCGGTTCTGCCGTCGGGCAGAGCGATCACGTCGAACCAGTCGCCGCCGACCTCGTGATCGCTGGCGGGGAGGTAGCGCCCGGTGAGCTCCAGTCCTGTGACCTCCGGCAGGGTGGTGCTCATCAGGCTGCTCTGCAGGGTGATGGCCGCCTGGCGCTGGCTGGTGTACATGCGCGCGTTGTCGATGTTCAGCGCGGCGCGGGCGACCAGTTCGTCGATGAGGACGCAGTCCTGCTCGTCGAACGGCTCGCGGCTGCGCACCCGCGTCAGCACGACGGCGCCGAGCACCTTGCCGCGGGCGACCAGCGGGACGAGCCGTGCGCAGCCCATGTGGGTGCCGAGGTATGCGCGCAGCGGGGCTGCCTGTGGCTGCGGGATCAGTTCGGGAAGGTCGGCCTGGTACAGGTTCATGGGCCGCCCCTCCGCGATGACCCGCTCGTACACCGAACCGAGCGGGACCTGGAAGGTCATGCCGGGCGTGAGCTTCCCGGTGGGCGCGGAGGGGTCGGGGAACGTCGCGGCCATGCGCCGCACCACGCCCTGGCTGGACGCGCCCGTCTCGTCGGGGTCGAGCACCTCCTCCAGCAGTTGTACGTCCGCCGAGTCGGCCAGCCGGGGCACGAGGACCTGCACGACCTCCTCGGCCGTGCGCCGGAGGTCCAGGGTGGTGCCGATGCGTCCGGCAGCCTCGGCGAGGACGGCGAAGCGCCGGCGCGACCGCTCGGCCTCGGCCTGTGCCTGCTGCCCGGCGGTGATGTCGATCAGCGAGGCGATGAGCCCCAGCCGGGCTCCGGCGTCGTCGACCAGGGGGGCGCAGGAGCACGACCAGGTCCGGTCGTGGTCCGGATCGGCCGGCGTCCTGCCGGTGCCGCGTACGTCGACGACCGCCTCACCGCGGTCGATGGCCTGACGCATCACCGTCTCCAGAGCCGAGGCGGTGATTCCGGGGGCGACCTCGGCCGGCGTCCTGCCGAGGTGCTCGGCCGCGGAGACGCCGTTCATGCGCGCGAGCGCGTCGTTGACCCGCAGGAAGCGCAGATCGGGGCCGAGCATGGCCAGCCCGATCGGCGACTGCGTGAAGAGTCCTTCGAGCGCGGCCAGGGAATCGCGCATGCCGAGGACCGTGGAGGTCTCGGCGGCGATGACCAGGACACCGGTGCCGCCGTGGGCGTCCGCGGAGGGGCACACCCACATCTCCATCGGCACCAGGTGTCCGTCACGGTGCCTGACGGGGAGCGTCCCGACCACCGCTTGGCCCGCGACGACCTCACGGATCAGACGGTCGGCCGCCTCCTGGTCGGACTCGGGCACGAGGATCGGGATCCCGTGGCGGCCCAGCATCTCCTGGGACTCGTATCCGAGCAGGTCCTGGGCGGCGAGGGACCATTCGACGACGAGTCCTGCCGCGTCGGCCTTCCACAGGGCGATCGGCAGGAGATCGCGGAGCACACCCGCGTGCCCGACCGCCGTCAGGGGCTGGTCCGGCAGGTCAGTCGTCGGCTCGTATGTGTCCACGCAACGACCTCACCCCGGGCGTCGGACGACCGGGCGTCGCCGGTGCACCGTCCTTCTGGTGCGTTACGAAATTGGCACGTTTTCTACCGAATCACCCTATCCGAGGTGCCGGTGCGGGCAACCGGCGGTCCTCACCACCGCTCGCGGTTGCCCCCGAGGCGCACGGTCGCCCGATGCTATGGCGATCGGGGCGCCGTGACAGCGGCACCGCGCTCGCACGCGGAACCGCCCCGACTGGCGGATCGTGCCGAAATGAGACCTCCGCACCCCTGGGGACCGACCGGACGGTATGCCATCCTTCGACATCATGAAGGTCCGGTGCGGCGGGCGGGCCGCTCGACGCGCCGGAGGAAGCCGACCCGGCGGAGGCCCTCGATGCAGCACGTCGTCAGAACCCCGGTGCAGCACGTCGTCAGAACCCAGGTGCGGGCGCTGCCCGGCGTCCCGTCCACCGCACCGCGCGGCTCGGCACCTGTCCGCTCGCTGGTCAACACCGAGGCTCTCGCCGTGCTCCACCGCGCCGCACGGGTGCTGCTGGACGACCTCCCGGATCTCACCGACCGGCTCGTGGCCGCGCTGCGGGAACAGGACGCCGCCTACCAGGCGGCGATCGAGGCCGATCCCGCCGATGTGTGGCAGGAGGTCCACCGGTCCCTGCGGCACAGCGTCGGTTCGCTCCTCGACCCGCGGAACACCCGTGACGCCGCCCGTCGTTGCTCCTGGAAGATCGGCGCCTCCCGTGCCGAGCAGGGACTCCCGCTGGATGCCCTGCTGCACGCCTTCCGGCTCGGCGGCGGCATGGTCTGGCAGGGCCTCGTCGAGGAGACGGCCCGTCGGCGCCCCGACGACGTCCGGCTGCTGGTCCATGTGGCCACCGATGTCTGGACGTTCGTCGACGAGCACTGCACGCTCGTCGCCGAGGCCTACCGGCAGGTGGAACGTCAGCTGACCTGGCGGCGCGAGAACCGGTTGCGGGTGATGACCGCCGCGCTCCTCGACGGGACCACCCGCATCGCCGACCTGCCCGAGGTGTCCGCCGCGCTCGACCTGCCGGAACAGGGCAGATACGCCGTGGTCCTGATCGACGGCAGCCACGGTTTTGCCTACTCGGGCGCCCGTCCGGTGTCCGGGCTGCCCGGGATGCGGGTGCTGTGGCACACCGGGGCGGACGTCGAGCAGGGCATCGTGCTGGTCGGCGACGGCGACATCGAAGGGCCGGCCAGGGACATCACCGGCCCGCCCGGCGCCCGGATCGGGATCAGCTCGGTCGTCGAGGGACTGGCCGCCGTCGGTGACGCCCGTCGTCTCGCGCAGACCGCGCTGCGCACCTGCCCCCGGAGCGGCGGAACCGTCCTCCTCGACGAGCACCTGCCCGCCGCCCTCGTCGTCTCGACACCGGCCCTGGGCACCGCGCTCGCCGAGCGGGTCCTCGGCCCGCTGCTGCGCCTCGACCCGTCCGACCGCGACCTGCTGCTGGACACACTGGCCGCCTGGCTCGACTGCGAGGGATCCGCGCAGCGCGCGAGCTCCCGCCTCTACTGCCACCGCAACACCGTGCTCAATCGGCTCCGCCGCTGCGAACAGCTCACCGGACGGACGCTGACCCGCCCGGCCGACGTGGTCGAGTTCAGTCTCGCCCTCACCGCGCGCCGGCTGCTGCATCCCTGAGCGAACCCGTCCCCGGCGCAGAACCGCGTGCCGCAGCAGGGGTGTTGTGCGTCGGCACAGTGTCGGCCGGGTCGGATCGTGCCGCCGCACCGCACCGCGGGAGCGGCCTGTACGCCGCCTGTCGGGCGTGGTGCCGTGATCGCCATGCCCCATCTCCTCGCGCACCGGCGGGCCGCCTGGCTGCTCGCCCTCCATCTGACCGTGACGACAGTCGGCTCGTTGACCCACGGGCTGCTGGGACCACTCCTGTTGTTGCTCACCGCCGCCGACCTCGGGCTCGTGGTGTGGGCCGTTGCCGCCCACTGCGCCGAGCGTGCGGAACACACCACGGGAGAGCACGGATGAGCGGCGGAGGTGTCGACGGACAGGCACTCGCGCTCGTGCTCTTCGTGGCCTTCGTGACCGTCTGCCTCCTGCTCTGCGGACTGGCGGCGGCCGACTCGGACGAACCCGAGCAGTTCTACACCGGAAGCGCCACCACCCGTCCCGCGCAGAACGGGCTCGCCATCGCGGGCGACTACATCTCGGTGGCGACCCTGCTCAGCACCACCGGCTCCGTCGCCCTTGTCGGCTACGACGGCATGCTCTTCGCCTTCGCCACCGTCCTCTCACTCGTCCTGCTCACGCTCGTCCTGGCCGAACCTCTGCGCGGCAAGGGCCGGTTCACGCTGGGGGACGTGCTCGCCGAGCGACTGCACGAGCGGACGGTGCGGATCGCCGTGGGCGTCGCCACCCTGCTCATCCTGCTGCCACTGCTGATCGTGCAGCTCTCCGCCGCCGGGAAGATCATGACGGTGATGCTCGGACTGCCCGACGGTGCCCTCACCGGTTGCACGGTGGCCACGGGGGCGCTGATGGTCACCTTCGCCGCGTCCGGTGGCATGCGCGGCACCGGGTTCGTCCAGATCCTCAAGACCGTGGTGGTGCTCGCCGCGGTCCTGCTGCTCGCGGGGCTCGTCCTGCACCGCTTCGGCTGGAACCCGGTACGGCTCTTCGACGAGGCCGGGCGCGGCAGCGGCCACGGATCTCGGTACGGCACGCCAGGGCTGCAGTTCGGGGACTCGGCAGTCGGCCGGCTGGACCTGCTGAGCTTCCACCTCACCCTCGCGCTCGGCGCCGCCTGTCTGCCCCATGTGACGATGCGGCTGCATCCGCCGCGGCGTCGACGGGACGTACGCCTCTCCATGGCGTGGGCCACGGGTGCGGTCGCCCTGGTGTGCGGCTCCGTCGTCGTCGTGGGGCTGGGCGCTGCCGCCCTCGTCGGCGCCGGCGCCCTGCGCGCCGCCGACCCGGCCGGCGGGACCGCTCTGCTGATGGTGACCGGCGTGCTCGATCCGGGTGCCGCAGCCGGACACAGCGTCCTGTTCGCCTTCGTCGCGTGCGCGGTCTTCGCCACCACACTCGCCGCCGTCGCCGGCATCACCGTGGCCGCGGCGGCGTCCCTCGCCCACGACCTGCCGTCCCGTCGCAGCCGCCGCTCGACCGTGCGCGAGGTCTCACGGGCCCGCCGTGCGGTGGTGGCGGTCGGCGCGGCCGCGGTAGTGCTGTCCGTCCTCGCCCAGCACCGCCATCCGCAGATCCTGTTCTCGTTCACCTTCGCCGCGGCCGCCTCGACCCTGGCACCCGTGCTGCTGTGCACGTTGTTCTGGAAGGGCATGACCGCGGGCGGGGCGCGCTGGGCCCTGTACGGCACTCCGCTGCTCGTGGCGGTCCTCATGCTTCTCTCCCCCGCTGCCTCGGGCACTCCGGTCTCCCTCTTCCCCGGCGCCGACTTCGATGTCTTCCCGCTGGAGACGCCGGGTCTGGTCACCGTGCCCGCCGGATTCGCCCTGTGCGTGCTCGGCTCGGTGCTGCGCCCGCGCCGCGCGGACGGCGCGCCGGGGCCTGCCCACTGGGCAGCCGCACAGCCTGGGGCCGCGCGCTCTGGGAACCGGCCCTGACACTGCGTCCGCGCCTGTACGCGCTGCGTCCGCCGTGTTCTCGTATGGCCGACTCCCCCGACGTCCACCCGTACTTCCGCGCATTCGCGTGGTTCCGAGGAGCCGTGATGCCCCAACCACCCCCCGAGAGACGTCCCGCCCTGCACGTCGAGGACCTCGATGTGCACTACGGCCGCGCCGTGACCGCCCTGCGCGGGGTCCGGCTGTCCGTGCCCCACGGCGGTGTCGTCGCCCTGCTCGGCGCCAACGGCGCGGGCAAGACGACCCTGCTGCGCGCCGTCTCCGGCACTCTGCGCATGCACCACGGCGCGGTCACCGGCGGCACCGTGCGCTACGGCGATCTGGTGATGGACGGCCAGGACCCGGTCGCGGCGGTGCGGGCGGGGGTCGTCCAGGTCCCGGAGGGCCGCCGGGTGTTCGGCGGTCTGACCGTCGACGAGAATCTGCGTGCCGGCGGACTCGGCCTCGGGCGCCGGGCGCCCGCGCAGGTCCGCGAGGCACGGGACCGCGTCTTCGGGCTCTTCCCGCGACTCTCCGAACGCACCGGGCAGCGTGCCGGACTGCTGTCCGGCGGAGAGCAGCAGATGCTCGCCATCGGCCGGGCGCTGATGGCCGCTCCCCGGCTGCTGCTCATGGACGAACCGTCCCTGGGGCTCGCCCCGTTGATGGTGGAGCGCATCGCCGAGGTCGTCCAGGAGATCAACACCCAGGGCACTTCGGTCCTGCTGGTCGAGCAGAACGCGGCCATGGCGCTCGCGCTGGCCGACCATGCGTACGTCCTCGACGTCGGCGAGGTACGCCTGTCGGGTCCCGCGGCGGAACTGGCCCGCACCGACGCGGTACGGCGTCTGTATCTCGGCGAGGAGCCGGCCACGGCCCCGTCCCCCGTCGAAGGGCAGGGAGCCGCGTGACCACAGCCTTCCCGCCCCAGTCCCCACCCCCGCCCCTCCACGTGCGCGACATCACCGTGCGGTTCGCCGGGCTCACCGCGCTCGACGCGGTGTCCTTCACGGTCGCGCCAGGCAGCATCCACGCGCTCATCGGCCCCAACGGAGCGGGCAAGTCGACCTGCTTCAACGTGCTGTCGGGCCTGTGCCGGCCGGCCTCGGGGACGGTGGAACTCGGCGGCACCGACCTCACCGGCCTGCCGGTGCACCGCATCGCCGGCCTCGGTGTCGCCCGCACCTTCCAGAACATCGTCACCACCGCGGGCACCGTCGCCGACAATCTGATGCTCGGCCGCCACACCCGGTCCCGTGCGGGCTTCGCCGCGACCGCTCTCCGTCTGCCGCACACCGTCCGCGAGCAGCGTGCCCATATGGCCAGAGCACGCGAGATCGCCGAACTCACCGGTCTGGCGGCGCTCTTCGACACGCCGGTCACCCTGCTGTCCTACGGCGACCGCAAACGCGTCGAACTCGCCCGCGCCCTGTGTCTGGAGCCCCGTGTCCTCCTCCTCGACGAGCCGGTGGCCGGCATGAACAGCTCCGAACGGACCCGCACCGTCGAGGTGCTGCGCACCGTGCGCGAACAGCTCGGCCTGTCCGTCCTGCTGGTCGAGCACGACATGGGACTCGTCATGCGACTGGCCGAGGAGGTCACGGTTCTCGACTTCGGGCGCCGTATCGCGGCAGGCACACCCGACGAGGTGCGTCAGGACCCGGAGGTGCGCCGCGCCTACCTCGGCACCCCCGCCACCCAGGAGCGAACCGCATGAGCACTGTGCTCGACATCGTGCTGAACGGGCTGGCCCTCGGCTCGGTCTACGCCCTCGTGGCCCTCGGCTTCGTCATCATCTTCAAGGCGTCGGGCGTGATGAACTTCGCCCACGGCTCGCTGCTGCTCCTCGGCGGGTACGTCACGGCCGTCCTGCACGACAGCCTCGGATTCGCCGGCGCGCTCGCCGTTGCGCTCCTGGCCACCGCTGCCGTCGCCGGCTTCGTCGACCGGGTGCTGCTGCGCCGGCTCGACCCGCACGCCGCCCACGTCCTGACCATCCTCACCATCGGCGTCGACATCATCCTGATGACCGACCTGACCCGGCGCATCGGCGGGGATCTGCTCACCCTGGGCGACCCGTGGGGCGGCTCGGTCGCCACCCTGGGGCCGGTCACCGTGGCGCACAGCAGGATCGCCGCGATCGTGGTCTCCCTGCTGGTCATCGGCGGAGTGTTCGCCCTCTTCCGGTACACCGGTTGGGGGCTGTCGCTGCGCGCTTCGGCAGAGGACCGGGAGGCCGCCGCCCTGATGGGCATCCGGCTCGACCGCATCCGCACCCTCGCGTGGTGCCTCGCGGGGGTGCTCGCCGCCCTGGCCGCCGTGTTCCTCGCCGCGTTCCCCGCACCGGGGCTGGAACGCACCACCGGCCTGATCGCTCTCAAAGCATTCCCCGCGGCGATCCTCGGCGGCATGACCTCACCTCCCGGTGCCCTGGCCGGAAGCCTGCTCATCGGGGTCACCGAGGCCCTGGTCGCCGGATACCAGACCGAACTGTCCGTCCTCGGCGAGGGGTTCGGGGACGTCGCGCCGTACGCCGTGATGGTGCTGGTCCTGCTCGTACGGCCCGCCGGGCTGTTCGGTTCGAAGGAGGCGGTCCGTGTCTGACCGCATCGTCAAGGCCGTCGGTCTCGTCCTGCTGTGCGCGCTGCCGCTGTACGTGGACGCCTTCTGGCTCCAGGTCGGGCTGTTCGCGATGGCCGCAGCCATCGGGGCCGTGGGGCTCAACCTGCTCTCCGGAACGGCGGGCCAGCTCTCCCTCGGCCACGCGTTCTTCCTCGCCGTCGGCGCGTACGGCTACGTGTGGCTAGCGGGCGAGCCCGGCCCCGGACTTCCTCCGGCGCTCGCCCTCGTGCTCGCAGTCGCGCTGTCCGGTGCGGCGGGCGGGCTGTTCAGCCCCATCGCCGCCCGCGTGCGCGGAATCTACCTGGGCGTCGCCACGCTGGCGCTGGTCTTCCTCGGCCACCATCTGATGCTCACGGCCGACACGGTCACCGGCGGATTCAACGGGCGTTCCGTACCGCCGATGTCCGTGGGCGGCTTCACCTTCGCGGCGACCGATCCCCAACTGGTGGTCCTGGGCGTGCCGTTCGGCGCCGAGGAGCGGCTGTGGTACCTGGGTCTCGCGCTGCTCGCCGTCACCTGGTTCACCGCCCGAGGGCTGTTGCACGGGCGGCCCGGCCGGGCACTCGCGGCAATGCGGGACAGTGAGACCGCCGCCGCTGTGATGGGCGTCGCCCTCGGGCGGCACCGGTCGGCCGCCTTCGTCCTCTCCTCGATGTACGCCGGTCTCGCCGGTGTGCTGATCGCGCTGGCCTTCCGCCGGATCGTGCCGGACTACTTCGGCCTCGCTCTCTCCATCGACTATCTCGCGATGATCGTCATCGGCGGGCTCGGCTCGGTCGCGGGCGCCACCGCGGGCGCCGTCTTCGTGACCGCGCTGCCGCTGCTCATGGCCCGCTACGCCGACCAGCTGCCGCTCGTGGCGGCGCCGGGTTCACCCGGTCATGCGGTCGGCCCCACCGAGGCGTCCCGCTATCTGTACGGGGCCGTCGTCGTGCTCGTCCTGCTGTTCGCCCCGGACGGGCTGCACGGCCTCGCCCGGCGCGCCGGGCAGCGCATCCGCCGCCTCTCCCCGAGGCATCGTCCGCCCGAAGTCGACCCCGAAACCGGCCCGACCGACCCGACCGACCCGACGGGCTCGACCGCAGAACCCGCCCCCGCCGCCCGACCCAAGGAGCACACCTCGTGAACCGCACGGCACGTACCGTCCTGGCCGCCTCGACCGCGGCACTCTTCCTCGCAGGGGCCGGATGCAGCACCAAATCCGGCGGGAGCAGCACCGGCGAAGCCGGTGCCGACGGGGTGAGAACGGGCCCCGGCGTCACCGCAGACACGATCGCGCTCGGCGCGCTCACCGATCTGAGCGGCCCGTACGCCACCCTCGGCAAGAGCATCGTGCAGGCCCAGCAGATGTGGGCCGACGAGACCAACGCCAAGGGCGGCATCTGCGGCCGCACCGTGAAGATCACCGTCAAGGACCACGGCTACGACGTCCAGAAGGCGGTCGCCGCCTACACGGAGATCTCCCCCGACACGCTGGCCATGCCCCAGGTCATCGGTTCACCGGTGGTCGCCGGGCTCCTTGACGACATCCAACGCGACAAGGTGCTCACGTTCCCCCAGGCGTGGGCCGCTTCCCTGCTGGGCAAGGACGCCGTCCAGGTGCTCGGCACGACCTACGACATCGACATGATCAGCGCCGTCGACTTCCTGACCCGCACCAAGGGGGTGAAGAAGGGCGACAAGATCGGTCACGTGTACTTCGAGGGCGACTACGGCGCCAACGCCCTGGAGGGATCCACGTGGGCGGCGGAGAAGGCCGGGCTCACCGTCGTCGGGCAGAAGATCAAGGCCACCGACACCGATCTGTCCGCTCAGGTCTCGGCGCTGCGCAAGTCCGGCGTGAAGGCCGTCCTGATCAGCGCGGGTCCGGCACAGACCGCGTCCCTGGTGGGCGTGGCCGCCTCACGCGGTATGAAGGTCCCGGTCGTCAGCAGCGCGCCCGGCTTCGCGCCTCAGCTCATGGCGACCCCCGCGGAGCCCGCGCTCACGGCCATGCTGCACATCGTCAGCGCGGCCCCGCCGGTCAGTTCCGATCTGCCCGCGGTGAAGAAGATGGTCGCGGCCTATCAGAAGAAGTTCCCCGGCTCCCCGGTGGACTCCGGTGTGCTGTCCGGATACAACGCGGCCCGGCTGATGGAGCTCGATCTCGCCGCCGCCTGCAAGGCCAAGGACCTGTCCCGCGAGGGCCTCGTGAAGGCGCACCGCACCCAGAAGGCGGTGGACACGGGCCTCGGGACGCCGCAGAACTTCTCGGACGTCTCGCGTCCGGCGAGCTTCTCCGCGTACTTCCTGAAGCCGGACAAGAAGGCGGTCGGCGGCACGGTGATGGCGGAGGACACCCACGAGCTGCCGGCGGCCCGCGAGTTCGTGGAGTCACGCGACGAGTGACCCGCGGCCACCGCCCCGCGCGGTCATCCGTCGCGCGGGGCCGGTCGGGGGTCCGTGGCCCCTGGGCCGTGTCTCCTCGTCCTCCAGCACAACCTCCAGCAGCACCCCCGCCCCCGGCGGGGTGCGCGTGAGGGGCCGGACGCCACGGCGTCCGGCCCCTCAGGGGCGCTCACGATCTGGAGCGCCGAGCACGGGTCCCGGCTGACCTGCCCGTCCGACGGATCAGCACGGCTCGATCCGCCCGGGCCGCATCAGCGATCACTCACCGGACGGACGCACGAGGCCATATGACCGCCCATCAAGGAGACACCGGCTGGGTACGATCCGTCAGCGCGAGGGCGAGGACGGCCTGATCGTCGTCGCAGTCCTTCGACCAGCGTGCCGTGTCGGCGCGGACGAACGACACGATGTCCGCGGGGTCCGGTGCCCGGCCGTCTCCGAAGTGCGTCGCGAGGCGTTCGAGCACCGGGTAGAACGTGCCGGTGCCGTCTCGTGCTTCGCTCACTCCGTCGGTGTGGACGACGACCACCTCTCCGGGGAGCAGCGTGTGCACCGTCGTCTCGGCGGCGCCGCCGGGCGACAGTGCGCCGAGTCCCAGCGGCAGCGCGGGCGCGGTGGTCAGCCGCCGGGCGCCGTCCGGGCCGACGACGATGGGCGGGGGGTGGCCGCGGTCGACGATCCGCACCTCGCCGCCCGCGAACGGGAACTCCAGCACCAGCGCGGTGACGAAGAGTTCGGGGTCGTTCGTGTCACCGACGGGATCGTTACGGGCGATGCTGAGCTCCAGCCGCTCCGCGAGGCTGGTCAGGTTCTGCCACTCGTGCGCGGAGACCCGGAAGCTGCCGAGTACCGCGGCCACCGTCTGCACCGCGCCCAGCCCCTTGCCGCGGACGTCACCGATGATCGCCCGCACCCCGAAGGGCGTCGCGCACATGTCGTACAGGTCACCGCCGACGAGGGTACCGCCCTCGCCGGCCGAGTAGAAGGCCGCGGCCCGCACCGGGCCGAGCGTATGGGGAACCGGCCGGAGCAGGGCCCGCTGCATCGCCTCGGCAACCGAGTTCGCCCGGATCAGATGCGCTCTCGTCCGCTCCCGCTGCCATGACAGGGCCGTACTGGCGATGCCAATGATCAGCATGGCCACGTAGAGCGCCACATGGTGCTGCTCGTCGAAATGACCGGGGCGGTTGGCGGCGAAGAGTATCTGCAGCCCCAGGCAGACAGCCGCCGACAGTGCCGTGCCCCGAGGGCCGCGCGTCGCCGCAGCGAGCGGAGGGACACCGATGAGGAGGAAGCTCACCGGCTCGCGTCCGTCCAGGACCAGCTCGGCCAGGAGGTCGGCCAGCACAGCGGCGAACGGCAGCCACCAGACCCACCCCTGACGCAGCAACAGGGGACGCCGACCGTTCGTGGAACCCTTGCGAGGCATAAGGCGAACCCTAAGATCCGCAGCCGCCGCCGGCGGTCACCGAGCGCGACGCGTCGCGCTCGGTGACCGCCGGCGGGGCGCGGCGGGGGCTGCTATTTCTCCAGCACCGTCGTGCGGGCCGGCGGCAGTCGCAGCGTCTCCCGGAAGGAGAACAGCACCACCAGTGCCGAGACGACCGCCAGGCCCATCAGGTGGAAGCCGGGGGCGAGAGGCGTTCCGCCGAGCGAGACGAGCCCGGTGGCGACGAACGGGGCCGTGCCGCCGAAGAGCACGTACGCGGCCGTGTAGCCGATGGCCGAGCCGCTCGCCCGCAGCTGCCCCGGGAACATCTCCACCATCGCCGGGACGTTGGAGGTGCCGATGACCGCGACCAGGACCGCGAGTACGGAAGCTCCGAGGATCGCTCCGGGCAGGCCGGTTCCGATCAGCCAGAAGGCGGGCAGGGTGGCGACCGCGAAGCCGCCGCAGGCCACCAGCAGCATCGGTTTGCGACCGTACCGGTCGCTCGCCGCCGCCATCAGCGGACACGCGGCGCTGTAGGCGAGCATCGCGACGACGCTGGTGAGCATCGCCTCCGCCTTGCTGTAGCCGACCTCCCTGAACGAAGCGCCGGCGACGCCGCTCCCCGACGGGCTCGTCTGGCGCCGGATCGAAGGCGCGGCGCCGGCGTGGCTCACCTCGGTGGTCTGGGTGCCGAGCCGCCACAACGCGGCGATCTCGGCGTTCGCCGATGCCGTGTCGGAAGGTCTCGCCGCGGCGGGGCACCACATCGGCGAGGCAACCTCCCACGGATGAGCGTGCGTTCGCCGTGGACATGAAGGAACAGACCCGGGCGAGGCGGGCATCGGCCCGTTCCGATCGCCGTCCCGACGCATGTCACGGTCAGAGGTCCAGCAGCTCCGGGTCACCTGCGAACAGGGCCTGTTCCTTGGCGCCCGGCGTCAGTTCTGCCCAGATGACCTTCCCGCGGCCGGTGTAGCGCGTACCCCAACGGTCGGCGTACTGGGCGACGAGATACAGGCCGCGCCCGCCCTCGTCCGTCGTCGCCGCGTACCGCAGATGCGGCGCCGTGCTGCTCGCGTCGGAGACTTCACAGATCAGCGTGCGGTCGTGCAGCATCCGGACACCGATCGGCGGACTGCCGTAGCGGATGGCGTTGGTGACGAGCTCGCTGAGGATCAGCTCCATCGCGAATGACCCCTGCTCCTGTCCCCGGTCGGTGAGCCACTGGGCGACCCCCTTGCGGACCCCGGCGACGGCCGACGGATGGGGTTCGACGCTCCACTCGCCGATACAGGCGGGATCGAGGAGGTGCGTACCGGCCACGAGAACGGCGGCGTCGTCACTCGGCGCGGTGGGCAGCAGCGCGGCGATCAGGTCGTCGCAGGTCTCCTCCGGGGTCCGCGGGCCTCCGGACAGGGTATCGCGCATCGCCTTGAGACCGGTGTCGAAATCCCGGTGCCGCGTCTCGACGAGTCCATCGGTGCACAGGACCAGACGGCTCCCCTCCGGCACCTGCAACTCGACCGCTTCGAAGGGCAGTCCACCGATACCGAAAGGCAGCCCGGCGGGAACGTCCGGGAACGCGACCGTGCCGTCGGGCAGGACCAGCACCGGCCCCGGATGTCCGGCCCGCGCCACCGAACACGTGCCGCTGACAGAATCGTAGATCGCGTACAGACAGGTCGTGCCGGTGATCACCGCGCGCTCCCCTTCGCCCGTCTCCTCCTGGTCGACACGCGCGACCAACTCGTCCACACGCGCCAGGAGTTCGTCGGCCGGCAGGTCGAGCGTGGAGAAATTGTGCACCGCCGTGCGCAGGCGTCCCATCGTCGCGGCCGCATGCAGCCCGTGCCCCACCACATCCCCGACGACCAGCGCCACCCTTGCGCCGGACAGCGGGATCACATCGAACCAGTCACCGCCCGCACCCGCCTGGGCCGGAAGGTAGCGGAAGGCGACGTCGAGTGCGTTCTGCTCGGGCAGGCCGCCCGGCAGCAGGCTGCGCTGCAGTGTCACCGCCATCTCGTGCTCCCTCGTGTACCTACGGGCGTTGTCGACGCATACGGATGCCCGGGCCACCAGCTCCTCCGCGAACGACCGGTCCTCGTCGTCGAAGGGATCCGGGTTCTGCGAGCGCCAGAAGTTGGCCACTCCGAGGACGACACCGCGTGCGTGGAGCGGCACGGAGAGGTACGCGTGGACCCCGTACGCGATGATCCGCGCCGCCCACTCGGGATCCTGCTCCTGCCACCCCGGCTCCGCGGCCAGGTCGGAGACCGCCATGCTGCGGCCGTGGGCCAGGCCCACAGCCGGCGGACTGCTCGGAAGGAACTCGACGACCTGCCCCACCGGATAGAAGGGATGGTCCGCGCGCACGCCCGCTGCTGCCGTACGCCGCATGTCCGTCACCGTGGCAGCGCGCGAGGGCGGTTCCTCACCGCGCAGCACGGGCTCGACGAGGTCGACCGAGGCGAAGTCGGCGAAACGGGGGACCGCCACGTCCGTGAGCTCCTCCGCGGTCCGGGTCACATCGAGGGTCGTGCCGATACGCGCACTGGCCTCGTACAGCAGGAGCAGTCGCTCGCGTACTTCTTCGGCTCGGCCGGCGAGGGCGGTCAGTTCGGTCGTGTCGCGCAGGGTCGCGACCGTTCCGGCGGGCCCTCCGTGTGCGTCGGTGGGCCGAAGGTTGACGGCCAGCAGCCGGTCGCCCACCCTGCGCACCTCGTCCGAGACGACCCGCCCCGACGCCAGCAGCTCGGCGGTCCCCGGGTCCAGTCCCACGTCCGTCACCGGGCGCCCCTCGGCGTCCGCGGGCAGGCGGAGCAGCCGCCGTGCCTCGTCGTTGGCCAGGAGCAGCAGCCCGTCACCGCCGACGATGAGCACGCCTTCCCGTACGGAGTGCAGGACCGCGTCGTGATGGTCGTACAGCCGCGTCATCTCGGCAGGGCCCAGACCGTGTGTCTGCCGACGCAGACGTCGGCTGACCAGCGCCGCCCCGCCTGCGGTGAGGGCGAGTGCGGCCGCTGCGGCGCCGATGAGGACAGGTACGTCGCGGTTGGCCAGGTCGTTGACGTTCTCCACCGTGATCCCCACGGACACGAGGCCCGCCACCGATCCGTCGGTCCGCTGCACGGGCACGACGGAGTTCACGGCGGGCCCTCGGCTGCCCGTGAAGGTGCTGGTGAAGCCGCGGCCCTCGACCGCCTCCTTGTACGGACCGATGATGTGCTTGCCGATCAGCGAAGGGTCGGGGTGGGTGTAGCGGATCCCTCGGGGATCGGCGATCACGACGTACTCGACGCCGGTGCTCTTGCGGGTCTCCTCCGCGAGGGGTTGCAGCACGGCGGTGGGATCTTCGCCGTCCAGGGCGACGGCGATTCCCGGGGAGTGGGCGAAGGCCTCGGCGACGCCGAACGAACGGGCCCGGGCGTCCTGCACGGCGGCCCGCCGGCCCTGCAGCACGAGCGACACCGCAGCAGCGGCGACGAGCAGCACCACGAGTGCGAGTTGCAGAAGAAACACCTGCCCGGCCACGGTGCGCGCGCCGAGCAGGGAGCGGGAGTGCCGGTGCGGCCGGGGACTCGATGGCCGGAGCCCAGCCATGAATCGGCTGAAGGCGCCCATATCATCTTCTTACCATGGATATCAGGTGCTGAAAGACGCAGGCACCATCCGATGAAGTGGCGGCGCCCGGGATACGCGTACCGGATGATCGATCACCCACCGGCCCGCGCCGCGTGGCCGGCAGCCCGGCATGCGTCCCGCCAACCGGACCACGCGGGGTCAGTCGGCCGCGTGGAAGCGGCGGTGCAGTGCGTGGTCTGCTCGGCGAGTTCCGGGACAGGGCCCTGGACCTCGATGCCCGGGACGACGTCACGGACCGGGAGGGCGCGAACCGGAGGGGCGGGAACGCCCAGTTCGGCGAGCCAGGCGCCGAGCTGCAGCGAGGAAACGACGTAGACGATGCGGCCGAGCCCGACCCAGCCATGGGCGGCCGCACACATCGGGCAGTGCTCACCCGAGGTGAACACCGTCGCCGCCCGCCGCTCGTCGGCCGTCATGTGCTCGGCCGCCCACCGGGCGAGCGCGAACTCGGGGTGGCGGGTCGGGTCGGCGAGGGAGGCGTCGCGATTGCGGTCCTCCGCCAGGATGCTGCCGTCTCCCGCGACCAGCAGGGAGCCGAAGGGCTCGTCGCCGGCGTCGAGGGCTTCTGCCGCCAGTTCCACGCAGCGGCGCAGATACCGGAGTTCGGGCGCGTCGGTCATCGGACCTCCAGGAGTGCGGTTCCGCCCATGCCAGGGCGCTGATACGGAACAGGTTCGCCGCCCCGTCGCCCGGCCGGAGCTCTTCGGGCATACGGGGAAGGCGATCGGCAGCGTCGGCGCGGCCTAGCATCGCCCCCATGGGCACAGTGATCATCACCGTCGGGCTGGCCTTCATCGGATACCTGGCGACCTATGTCAACGGGCTGCGCCTTGCGCAGCGACAGGCTCGGCTGACGCGGGTCAACCAGCAGTTGAGCGACTTCTACGGTCCACTGTTCGCGTTGATGGAGGCCAACAGCCGTACCTACGACACGTTTTCGCAGAAGTACGCCCGCGCCGACGGCCTCGACCCCTTTCATCACGAGATACCTCCCACCGAGCAGGAACTCGCCCAGTGGCGGACGTGGGCGACGACTGTGTTCATCCCCAACATCCAGGCGATGCGCGACGTGGTGGTCAGGAAGGCCGATCTCCTCATCGAGGAGGAGATGCCGCCCTCCCTCCTCCAACTCTGCGCCCATGTGGCGGGGTACGAGATCACCGCGGCGCGCTGGGCACAAGGCAACTACGAGGAGCACCTGTCGCTCATACCGTTCCCCGGCCGGGATCTGCAGCAGTACATCCGTGACCGGTTCACCCGCCTGAAGAGCGAGCAAGCTGCCCTCCTCGGACACACGGCAGGACCGAGGCGGCGGCGCTGGTCGGTCGGCCGGGGGAGGTGAAGCCACGCGTGGCTTGTCCTGATCGGCTCGGTGCCCAGCAACTGCCATGAGCGGCACAGGACGCACCCTGAGAGCCGCGGCTCCCACCGGCGGAGGGAGTGGCATCGCCGGTCATCCAACCCGCGGCCGAGCGTCGTGGGCGTCGGCGAGTCCACCGCCGCCCGCCGCGACGCCACCTGTCGGCTTGGCGGGGGTGAAGGGCGGGGTGTCCTGTCGGCAGGAGGCCCCGACGGGCGGCAGGGCGCCCGTGGTGAGGTAGCGCACGACATGCTGGTTCACGCAGGCGCTGGGATTGACGAGGGCGGTGTGGCCGTAGCCGTGGAGGGTCAGCAGGCGGGAATCGGCCAGTTCGCGGGCCATGACCTCGGCCGCCTGATAGGAAGTGGCCGGGTCGTAGGTGGGGTTGACGACCAGGACCGGGTGGGCGGTGTGCCGGTTCCATGGTCCGGCGTAGCGGTGTGCCGCTGTTGCCGGCCACTGCGCGCACCACTCGTAGTCCCACACCCAGCGACGGCCGAGGTCCCCCGCGCGTGCTGCGCTGAATGCGTCGAGTTCCGCGTAGCGGCTGAGGACACGGGGGTTGGGACTCTCGGAGCAGACCACGGCGGCCTCTTGCTCGAATCCCCGGTAGGTCCCGCTCGGAGGGGGTGCGGCCATCTGCGGGGCGCGCCCGTGCCACAGCTCCTGCAGGATCCGCTTTGCCTGCGACGGCCCGGGCCCGAGGAACGCCTCGCGGGACGGTGCGCCGCGTGTGGCTTGTCCTGATCGGCGCTCCGGAGTGCGCCTGCTATGAACGCCTCGTCACCTACCGAAGGTGACGCACAGGTACGGCAGATGCCGTTCTGCTCGGCGGAGGGACCAGGCATGACGGAGTTCGAGATCCGGAACGCAAGCGCCGACGACATCGGGCGCATGCGGGACTGGGCCGACGAGGAGGGGTGGAATCCGGGAGAGTCCGATGCTTCTGCCTTCGCCGTCGCCGATCCGCACGGCTTTCTCGTCGGGCACCTCGACGGCGAACCGGTGGGATGTATCTCCGCGGTGCGCTACGGCGCCGGTTTCGGGTTCATCGGCTTCTACATCACGCGCCCCTCCGTCCGCGGAAAGGGCTACGGGATCCAGCTGTGGCGCGCCGGTACGGCGCGTCTGGACGGCCGCCTCGTCGGCCTCGACGGCGTCGTCGACCAGCAGGACAACTACCGGCGGTCGGGGTTCCGCCGGGCCTGGAACAACGTCCGATTCGAGGGCGTGCCGGACGAGGGAGCAGCTGTCCCCGCAGGTGTCGTGCTCGTGGACGCCCGCTCGCTCCCCTTCGCCCGGCTCGCAGCCTACGACCGCCGTTTCTTCCCCGAGCCCCGCGACGCCTTCCTCGCTGCCTGGACCGGCCTGCCCGCACGCACCGCTGTCGCCGCACTGCGTGACGGTGAGCTGCAGGGGTTCGGTGTCATCCGTCCCTGCAGCGGCGCGTCACGCATCGGCCCCCTTTACGCGGCGTCGCCCGGCGTGGCGGCCGCGCTGATCCGGGCGCTGGCACAGACGCTTCCCGGCACGGACGTGGCGGTCGACGTCCCCGACGAGAACGCGGCGGCCACCGCACTCGTGGAACAGCTCGGACTGGCGCCCACGTTCGAGACGGCCCGGATGTACACCGGGCCGGCTCCCGCGGTGGACCGGTCAGGGCTGTTCGGGGTCACCAGCCTCGAACTGGGCTGACCGTCGGGCGCCCACCGGGTCAACCGACCGCCGCAGTGTGCGGATTGGCCTCGGCGCCCTCGGTACTGAGGAGGACCACCGTCGATGTGTGCCCTATGCCGAGTGCTGCCCGCCGCTGGGCAGCGCCCTCCCCCGTGAGCGCGGCACGGACGCCGGCCAGCGACGCGGCGCCGCAGGGACCGGAGGAGACTCCCGCGTCGGCGAGATCCCGCGAGGCGAGGTCGCTGTCGGCGTCGGCGACGGCTGTCGCGGCGTCCAGTCCGTCGCGGAGGTAGGGCCAGGCCAGACCGGACGGCGTACCGCAGTTCAGGCCGGCCATCGTCGTCTCCCCCGTGGCCACACCGACCGGCTCACCGCGGCTCAGGCTCTCGAGGAGGCAGGCGGCGGACTCGGGTTCCACGGAGAGCAGCGCCGTGGCACGCCCGTCGGTACGGCTGCGGTAGTGCGTCACGACAGCCTGGGCGAGGGACCCCACGCCGACGGGTACGGCGACGAGGTCGGGGGACGTGACACCCGCGGCGACGAGCTGGGCGTCGGTCTCGGCGAGCAGAGTGGAGTACCCCTCGACTATCCAGCGCGGGATCCGTTCGTAACCGGGCAGCGCCGTGTCCTGGATGAGGAGGGCGTCCGGAGCCTGTGCAGTGGCGGCTGCTTCGCGGACGGCGTCGTCGTAGGACCCTGCCACCCGCGTGACACGGGCCTTCTCTCCGGCGATGGCGGCCGCGGCGTCGGGGTGCACGCCGTGCGGCACGAAGATGTGGGCCCGGTGGCCCAGCGACCGGGCGAAGCGGGCGACGGCCCGGCCGTGGTTCCCGTCGGTGGCCGCGACGAGCGTGAGAACGCCGGCCGCCTCCCCGCCCGCGGCCGGCCGCTCGGCGAGGGCACGGTGCACGGCCCAGGAGGCGCCGAGCGCCTTGAACGCGGGCAGGCCCAGACGTTTCGACTCGTCCTTCACGAAGACACGGCCGACGCCCAGTTCGGCGGCGACCGCGGGGAGTTCGGTCAGCGGG
The DNA here is from genome assembly GCF_056436245.1 of Streptomyces sp. NPDC043812. NCBI lineage: Bacteria > Bacillati > Actinomycetota > Actinomycetes > Kitasatosporales > Streptomycetaceae > Streptomyces > Streptomyces sp. NPDC043812. The sequence continues at coordinate 123,066 of NZ_JBWKCY010000009.1, read as the reverse complement.
GTGGGTGCATAGCCGGGCAGTCGGGCGTGGAAGGTGGCAGCACCGGCCGGTACCGGCGGACAGGTCCAGGTGCGGGCGGCGGGGCGCGCCAGCCACGGCAGGGGGCGGGGGACCACGTCGGCCACGACACGGGTGTGCGGCTGCCCGGCCTCGTCCACCGGCCGGCCGGACCGGATGTGCGGCTGCCCGGTCCAGTCCTTCGACCGGACTGGCGGGGTGGCCGTCTCCGGCCGCCCGCGGTGCCGGAACCACTCCGGCGCGAGAATCGCCATCATCGTGGAGTCCACCCTCTCGCCGTCCCACAACAGCGCGTCGCGCAGCACGCCCTCGGGGACGAAGCCGGCCTTTTCGTAGGCGCGGCGGGCGCGCGGGTTGAACGCGTACACCCACAGGGAGATGCGGTGCAGCCCGAGCTTCTCGAAGCCGTGGCCGACGATGAGCCGCGTCGCCTCCGTGCCCAGGCCGCGGCCGAACGTCCCGGGCACGAAGCAGATCCGGAAGCTGCAGCTCTCGTTGTCCGCGTCCCACTCGAAGAGCACCGCCTCCCCCACGACGTTGCCCGTCGCCCGTTCGACCACCGCGAGGTCGAGCCGGTCGTCCTGGTCGCGCCGTGTGTCGTACCAGGCCCGCAGCCGTGCTTCGTCGGGTTCGCCGTCGGTGTGGCTGCCGGTGAGGCGTGCCACGTCCTGGTCCAGGAACATGGGCATCAGCGCGGGGAGGTCGTCGCCCGTGAACGGCCGGAGCAGGACCAGGTCCCCCTGCAGCGTGGGCTTGGTGCGGAAGTCCGGGCGGGGAGTGCTTCGCTCAGGATCGGTCATCGCCGCATTGTGTCCGGCCGGGCGGTGCGCCGTCGTCCGGTTTTGCGCCGCGTCCAGGGGCGCCTCGCGGGGTGTCAGGCCGGCGGCTTGGATTTGAGTCCGTTGCCGCTGAGCGGGGCGATGGCCCGGACACCGCCCGAGTCGTCCGCGCCCATGGTGACGTACCCGGCGTCGAGGGCCGCCCAGCAGACCGCCGCTGTGGGTTCGACGTAGAGCCCCGAACGGGCCAGCGCCGTGTGGGCCTTGCGCACCTGGTCGTCGGTGACGGTGACGATCTCGCCGCCGGTCGCCCGCACGGCGGCGAGGATCTGTGCGCCACGGGCGGGGCGGGCGATCGCGATGCCCTCGGCCACGGTGGCGGGGCCGGCCGGGGCGGAGGACGGCGTGGCGAGGCCGTCGCGGAAGGCCCGCGCGAGAGGCGCGCAGGCTTCGGCCTGGACGGCCGTGAAACGCGGGAGACGGTCGATGAGGCCCTGGTCGAGGAGCTCCCGGCAGCCGAGGTAGGTGCCGAGGAGCAGCGTGCCGTGACCGACGGGGAGGACCAGGGTCTCCGGGAGGCGGCCGCCGAGCTGCTCCCAGATCTCGAAGGCGTACGTCTTGGTGCCGTGCAGGAAGAACGGGTTGTAGATGTGGCTTGCGTAGAAGACGCCCGGCTCGGCGGCGGCTTCGGCGGCCGCCGCCGAGGTGTCCTCCCTGGAACCGTCGATGCGGTGCACGACCGCGCCGTACGCGTGCAGTTGGGCCACCTTGCCCGCCGACGTGCCGGCGGGCACGTAGATGTCGCACCCGATCCCGGCGCGGGCGGCGTAGGCGGCGACGGCCGTTCCCGCGTTCCCGCTGCTGTCCGCCATCAGGCGGGTCACGGAGAGCCGTTCGGCGAGGGCGGCCAGCAGGACGGCGCCGCGGTCCTTGAACGAACCGGTGGGCATGAGGTGTTCGGACTTGAGCAGCACGTCGGCGCGCCCGGGCGCGGTCACCAGAGGTGTCATCCCCTCGCCGAGGGTGATGTGGGTGGGTTCGCCGAGAGGAAGTGCTTCGGCGTAGCGCCACTGCGTGGCGGGCCGTTGCGCGAGGACGGACAGGCCGGGCATGGCGGCGGGGGTGAAGCCGGCGAGGTCGAGCGCGCCGTGGCAGTCGGCGCACCGCCAGGCGTGTTCGTCGAGGGCATGGGAACGACCGCAGGTCGCGCACCGCAGGGTCATGGTGCCCGGTTCCGAGGGGGCCAGGCCGTCGGGGAACGTCATGTGCGTCTCCAAGGGGAGGAGGGGGACGTGGTCAGTCCGTCGCATCGGGCGTGACTGCGTCGCGGCGGGATTCGGCGAGGTCCGCGTACACGCCCGACCGCGACATGCCCAGCCGCCGGGCGATGCGGGGCACCGCGTTGCGCACGGCGAAGACTCCGCGCGCATCGAGGGCTCCCACGAGGCGCAGCCGTTCGGCGCGGGTGAGGGCGTCGACCGGCCTCCCGCGCGCCAGTTCCTCGGAACGGACCACGGCGTCGACCACGTCGTCGAAGTCGTTGGTGAAGGTCGTGTCGGGGAGCTCGACGGGGGCCGTGCCGGCCAGTGCGGCGAGGACGTCGCCGGCCTGGCGCAGGGCGGTCACGTCCAGGTTGACGCAGAGCGCGCCGATCAGGCGTCCTTCGTCGTCGCGCAGGGGCATCGTCGACGACTTGACGATCCGGCCGCCCGGGGTGTGGGTGACGTAGTTCAGGTCGTTCGCCGCTTCGTCGCCCTTGGCGAGCATGGAGAGGCCGATCTCGCTCAGCGCGCCGCCGACCCGGCGTCCGGTCAGTTCTCCCGACACGGCGACGACGGACCGGTCGCCCAGGCGGTAGTCGTGCAGGACGACCTCGCACGAGGGGCCGAACGTCGCCGCGAGCCCGTCGACGACCGGCTTCAGGGCGGCCAGGATCGCATCACCGGACCGATCGGACACACGTCACCTCCGCGCTCGGCGCCCTGGCACACCCCAGGACTCGCCAAGAGTAAACATCCAGACTGTGGACGTAAAGTCCAGACGAGTCCAGCCGTCGGGACCGCCGGTTCCTCACTCCGGACGGGGCGGGGGCGTGCCCGGGGTCCGATCACGAGGCAGCAGGTTCCGAAGCCGCCGACGGGATCACGAGTCCACGCGCCGCCGGCCGAGCCAGCTGACCATCTCCGGGTCGCGGTGGTCGAAGAACTGCGACGTTCCGGTCTCCAGGGCGGCGATGGACGCCATCTGGTCGTCTGTGAGCCCGAAGTCGAAGACGTCGATGTTCTCCGCCATGCGCTCGGCACGGACCGACTTGGGGATCGCGACGATGCCGCGCTGGATCAGCCAGCGCAGCACGACCTGCGCCACGGACTTTCCGTGCTTCTCTGCGATCTCGCTCAGGAGCGGGTGGGTGAACAGGTTGTTGCGACCTTCGGCGAACCCGCCCCACGACTGGATCTGGACCCCGTGCTCACGCATGACCTCCTGGTCGGCGGTGCGCTGGAAGAACGGGTGGGTCTCGATCTGATTGACCGCGGGCGTGACGTCGTTGTTGACGACGAGGTCGACGAGCCGGTCGGGGTAGAAGTTGGCGACGCCGATCGCCTTGATCCTGCCCTCACGATGCAGGTCCTCCATGGCGCGCCACTGGCCGTACACGTCGCCGTAGGGCTGGTGCATCAGGTACAGGTCGAGGTGGTCGAGGCCGAGTTTGTGCAGTGACGTCTCGAAGGCGCGCCTGGTGTTCTCCTGCGCGGGCGCGTCCTGGATCCACAGCTTGGTGGTGACGAACAGTTCCTCGCGCGGGACGCCACTGCTCTGATCGCGCGGCCGACGGCCTCCTCGTTCTGGTAGCCGGCGGCGGTGTCGAGCAGCCGGTAGCCGGCTGCGAGGGCGTCGGTGACGGCCTGTTCGGTCTGCTCCGGGGGGATCTGGTAGACGCCGAAACCGAGGATCGGCATCTCGACGCCGTTGTTCAGGGTGACGTTCAGCATCGGTCTTCCTTCTGCGTGTGACGCCATTGAGGGCCCGGCCGAGCAGTTCGGCCAGGTCACGCAGCTGGATGCAGCGCATCAGCTCTCTCGCTTCATCGCCTTCCGGCTGGTTCCACCCTGTCCGGATCGCCGTGTGACCGCACCTCCGTCGGCGTCGCGCCCACCGGACAGGACCGCGGAGCGGTCGGGCGAGCAGCCCACCCTTGAAGCGCGGCAACGCGCCGGATCACACCTCCTGGGGCGGTTTCCGGCGAGGCGTCAGCGGCGTCGTGACTCGGCTCGCGTCGCGCCGATGCCCGCCGTCACGACCAGCGCGGTGCCGGCGATCTGCAGGACTGCGGGAGTCTGCGAGATGAGAACCATCGCGGCCAGCAGACTGACGGCCGGCTCCAGCCCGGCCAGCGTGCCGTACGTGGTCTTGCCGATGCGCTGGAGCGCCTTCATCTCCAGCAGGAACGGCAGCAGCGGCATGAGAACGGCAATGCCCGCGGCCGCGGCCGCCGTCTGCCAGGTGAGGGCGGAGAGGGCGCCCGGCGCTCCGAACGGCGCCGCGGCGACAGAGGCGACCGCGAGCGACACGGCCAGGGCATGCGGCGCGGAGAGGCGGCTGCCGACGTGGGCGGTACCGACGACGTACAGCGCCCAGCAGGCTGCGGAACCCAGGCCGAAGAGCACACCGGTCAGGCTGGTGGCCCCCGTCCAGGGCGAGGTGAGCAGAACGACGCCTGCCGCGGCGAGCCCGAGCCAGGCCAGCTCCCTGGCCCGGTGCGACGCGACGACCGCGACGGTGAGCGGGCCGAGGAACTCCAGCGCCGTGGCAGTGCCCAGCGGAAGTCGCGCGGCGGCCTCGGAGAACAGCAGCATCATGCCGGCGCTCACCGCACCGAGCAGGACGGTGGCCAGCAGGTCGCGCGGTGACACCGTCCGCAGCGTCCGCCACAGCGATCGGCCCGTGCACACGACGAGGAACACGGCGGCGAACGTCAGTCGCAGCCAGGTGGTGCCGGCGGGGCCCAGGGAGTGGAACAGCTCGGTCGCCAGTGCGCTGCCGGTGTGCAGCAGGACCATGGCGACGAGGACGAGCGCCGCGCCCGGCATGCGGCGGGAACCGGCGGGTGCCGGGGCCGTTGTCGTACGCGCAGGGTTGCTCGTACTCGTCGGGGCGGGAGCGGCGGCGTCGGTGGTCACCGGACCATTGGACCGGCATCCCTCTGTTTCTGTCCACGAGCTGAAAGTGGACCGATCGGCCACCATTGGTGGACACTGCCGGGATGACGGCCGAGGACATGGAACGGCTCCCCGATCTGGGGAGGCTGAGACTCCTGGTCGAGCTGCACCGGCTCGGCACCATGGCGGCGGTGGCCGCCGGCACGGGGTACGGCACATCAGCCGTTTCCAAGCATCTGAACGTGCTGGAGCAGGAGGTCGGGGTCCAGCTCCTGGCCCCGGACGGCCGCCGCGTCCGGCTCACGCCCGCCGGTGAGCGGCTCGTCGAGCATGCGGTGGGCATCCTCGCCGCGGTCGAGGAGGCCCAGGCGGAACTGCGCGGCACGGCCGACCCTGTCGGGAAGGTGCGGCTGGCCAGTTTCTTCACGGCGGTCGAGCCGGTGGTCCTGCCCGCGCTCGCCGCCCTGCGGGAGCTGTACCCGCGGGTGGTGGTGGAGGTGCACGAACACGAGCCGGAGCACACCGCCCGGCTGCTGCGCTCGGGCGGCGTCGACCTGGGAGTGGTGTACGACTACAGCCTGGTGCCACGCACCGTTCCACCGGAGCTCAGCGCGCGGCAGTTCGAGGTACAGGCGCTGTATCTCGCCGTTCCCGCCGACCACCCCGACGCGGGCCGGCCGGTAGCCGTGGCCGACCTGACGGAGTTCGCGGGCACGGGCTGGATCGCCAACTCCCGCGGCACCGACGACGACGAGCTGGTGCAGCGGGTCTGCGCGATCGCCGGATTCGTGCCCCGGATCGCCCATCGCGTGGACAGCCTGCGCCTGGTCAACAGCCTCGTCGGCGCGGGCCACGGGGTGGCGCTGCTCGCCCGGTCGGGTATCGAGCGACACCGGCCGGACGTCGCCTTCCGCCCACTGGACCCGCTGGCCGGCCTGCGCCGCAGCTTCCTGCTCGCACGGGCCGGCCAGTGGTCATGGCCGCCGATCGCGGCCCTGGCCGCGACGATCACGGGCGCACGGCCCTGACGCGCGGGCCGGTCGGCGAACCCCTGTGGGCGACCGCCTCAGCCCGCGGCGCCGGGGGTGCGGTCGATGACCGCACCCAGGTCGACACCCGTCGGCAGGGTGCCGAAGGCCAGGCCGCGGTCGCCGTCCAGCCGTGAGGCGCAGAATGCGTCCGCCACCGCGGCCGGTGCGTGCCGGACGAGCAGGGAACCCTGCAGCACGAGGGCCATGCGTTCGGCGAGCCTGCGAGAGCGCAGGGCCGCGTCCTCGGTGAGCACCAGTTCGGCGCGCACCTGCCGCCACGCCTCGTCGAGACGCGCGTCCGCCCCGGCCGCGGCCTCGATCTCGATGCGGAAGGCCTCCAGGGAGTCGGGTTCGCGGGTCAACGCGCGCAGTACATCGAGCGCGTTGACGTTGCCCGAGCCCTCCCAGAGACCGTTGAGGGGCGCCTCGCGGTACAGGCGCGGCATGCCGGACGCCTCGTCATATCCGTTGCCACCGAGGCACTCCAGAGCTTCGGCGACCGCGGCGGGCTGTCGCTTGCACACCCAGTACTTGCCGACGGCGGTGGCCAGCCGCAGGAACGCCTGCTCCTGCGCGTCGCCACGCTGCGCCCGGTCCGCCGCCCCGGCGATCCGCAGGCCGAGGGTGGTCGCTGCCTCCGACTCGATCCCCAGGTCGGCGATGACGTTCCGCATGAGCGGCTGGTCGATCAGTTTGGCCCCGAACACACTGCGGTGACGGACATGGTGGGCCGCCTGTGCCAGCGCCGCACGGGTCCCGGACGCGGAGCCCAGAATGCAGTCGAGGCGGGTCATCGTGACCATGTCGATGATCGTCCGCACCCCCTGCCCCTCGGGGCCGACCAGCCAGGCGACGGTGTCGTCGAACTCGGGCTCGCTGCTGGCGTTGCTGCGGTTGCCGAGCTTGTCCTTCAGCCGCTGGATGCGGAAGGTGTTTCGGCTTCCGTCGGGGAGCACACGGGGCACCAGGAAACAGGACAGTCCTCCCGGCGCCTGCGCCAGTACCAGGAACAGGTCGTTCATGGGGGCGCTGGTGAACCACTTGTGGCCGCGCAGCCGCCAGGTGCCGTCCGGCTGCTCGGCGGCGGCGGTGGTGTTGGCGCGCACATCGGTGCCGCCCTGCTTCTCGGTCATTCCCATGCCGGCCAGCAGCCCGCGCTTGCCCGCGGGTGCGCGCAGACCGGGGTCGTAGGTGCGGCTGGTCAGCAACGGCTCGTACACCGCGGCCAGTTCGGGCGCGGAGCGCAGGGCCGGGACCACGGCGTACGTCATGGAGACGGGGCAGCCGTGTCCCTGCTCGGCCGAGCTCCACACCATGAAGCCGGCGGCTCGGGCCACATGCGCCCCCGGCCGGTCGTCGGCCCACGGTGCTCCGGCGAGGCCCTCGCTGATCGCCACGTCCATCAGCGCGTGGTACGAGGGGTGGAAGTCCACCTCGTCGATCCTGTTGCCGTAACGGTCGTGGGTGCGCAGTACCGGCTCGTAGCGGTTGGCCTCGTCGGCCCAGCGCTGGACCTGCTCCGATCCGGCCAGTCGGCCGATGCGGTGCAGGTCGTCGACGTACCACCCGGCACCTTCGCGTCGCACACCTTCCAGCAGCACGGCGTCGTCGGCGACGTCGTGGCCGACCAGTGGGGGTACCTGGTTGGTCACCTCGTGGGTGCGTGCTGTGGGTGTGCTGCGCAGCGGGGCGTCAGCGGCGGTGGTCATCGGAGTCCTCCGGGGTGTCAGGGTCAGGATGCGGCGGGCGGGGCACCCGCGCAGCGCAGGGACATGGCCACCAGCTCGCCGATGAGCGCGTCGTCATTGCCTTCGGCGGGGTCGGACAGCGGCTCCACCAGCACTTCACCGATCGCCCCGGTCAGTGCCGCTGCGGTGATCTCCGGGTCCTGGGCGGGGAGCAGCCCCGATGCGACCCCTTCACGGATCACTTCGGCGAACACCGCCCGGTAGCGGCGCCGGAACTCCAGTCGCTCGGCACCCACCGCCGGTTCGGCAGGGGCGGCGAGCAGGGCGTGCGCCAGGCCGCGTGATTCGACCGCGCGGCGGGCGAAGACGCCAACACCGCGTGCGAGCCGCTCGACCGGGTCGCCGCTGCCCTGGTGGAGCACCTCGCGGAGCACCTCGACCTCCCGTCCGGAGGCACGGCGGAAGACCTCGACGGCCAGTGCTCCCTTGGACGGGAAGTGCTGGTAGACGGAGCCGACGGACATCCCGGCGGCGGCGGCGACGGTGGTGACGGAGGCGTTGGCCCAGCCCACGTCGGCGACCACGGCTGTCGCCTTGTCCACCAGCTGCTCCCTGGCGGCGTCGAGGCGGTCCTGCACCGCGGGCGTCTTGCGATAGGCCATGCATCAAGTGAATCACCGTTCAGACCTTCGCGCCAGGCCCCCGTCCGGCAGGGGAGACCTCCGCGTCAGCCCGACACGACCTCGGTGTCGTAGAAGCAGAAATGCCCCTTGATCTGCGCGACGTCCGGTTTCGGGTCGAGGTACGCCCACACGAGGTCGGCCGCGCCGGGGCGGGACCAGTAGGAGGCGTCCCCCTTGAAGGGGCAGTGGGTACGGGAATCGGACGGGGTCAGCAGATCGGTGTGCACGTCCTGCGGCGGCAGGTAGTAGCGCACCGGCAGGCCCGTCTCGTGCAGCAGCAGCGGACGGTTGCTCTCCGCGAGCACCGCGCCGTCGCGCACGACGCGCACGTGCTGGGTTCCCTGTTCGATGGTGATGCGGTGACCCGGTGACATGGGCTCTCCTCAGTCGTCCGGAAGGAGCGCCGGCGCTGCGTGTGCGCAGACCGGCCGGTGTCCGGCTCCGCGCCGGGCACCCCTGTCGCAACCGCCGCGGGACCGAGGCTGTTCCCTGCGGACGGCTGCCGACGGCCGGGGCGGCGCCGTGGACGTGGGCGATATCTCGCCCCGTTGTCCCGGATCCGGCTTGCGCCCGGCAGTGGTGATCGTGATGGGATGAGCCGATGCGACCCCCCACACGCATAGCCATGCACACACGCAATCCGTACGACGAACTGGCCCAACTCGCCGACCCCGAACCGGACTACGGCGCGGAGGCCGACGGGCGTTACGCCTCCGGCTTCGACCGGCTCGGGATCCGCTCGGACGACGACGACGAGGACGACGACTGGTCACCCCCCAACCACCGCGGCAAAAGCCGTTTCGCGATCCTGTCCATGCCGGTGAAACTCACCGTCGCCGCGATCATCACCGCGGCGTTCTTCGTGACCGGCGACCGGCTCGCGGTGGCCTACGCGGAGGAGAAGGCCGAGGACAAGATCCAGCAGTCGATGGGCCTGGCGGCCCGGCCGCAGGTCGACATCGCGGGCTTCCCGTTCCTGACGCAGGTACTCGACCGCCGTATCGACAGGGCGGACGTCACCGTTCCCGACGTCGCCGCCGACAAGGTCTCACTGGCCGAAGTGCACGCCACGGCAACCGATGTGCGGATCGTCGGTGATCTGCCGACGGCGATCCAGGGCGGGGTGATCGACCGCATGGACGGCGACGTCCTGCTCTCCTTCGACGACCTCAACCGTGAACTGGGCGCCTCCCAGGTCGAGTTCACCGATGCGGGCCGCGGCAGCATCCGGATCGCGGGATCGCTGCCGATCGCGGGGCGGGATGTGAGCATTCGCGCCCAGGCGCACCTGAAGCGCGACGGTGACCGGGCGGTGTCCACCACCGTGGACGCCATGCGCCTCGACGTCCCGGGGCTGTTCACCTACCGGCCGGGCAAGGATCCGGCGAACTCCGGGCTGCGGCTGCACCCGGAGGCCGTCCGCCGCATCACCTCCGAGGCGGCGCGCGCGAAGGCGCTGCTCGATCTGCCGGCCGTCGTGGAACGGCTCGGCATACCCCGGGACCAGATCGACCGCGCGCTCAGGAGCGAGAGGGAACTGAGCCGCCTCACGGGTTCGCCCCGGTTCGTCGAGCAGTTGATGAAGGTCAACCTGGTCGACCTCGTGATCGACCATCCCTGGCTGCTGGAGAAGGCGGGCATCGACACGCACCTGGTCGGCGCGCTGCTCGAACTGCGGCCGCCCGAGCTCTCGGACCGGTTGTCCCTCTCCTTCGAACTGCCCCGGACGGCCGGGGACGTGCGGCTGCGCGACATCGTCGTGGAACGTTCCGGCGTACGGGCCGATCTCACCGGCACCGGCCTCACGTTCGGCGAGGTGGCCGGCGGGGGCGGCAAGCGCGGCGACTGATCACACCCGGAGGTACGAGCGCGGGCCCGCGGACGCCCGATACGCGCTCCGGCGCGTACGGGCTCCCGGTGGCGTTCGACAACCGGACCTCGGTGATGACTGGACCTCGGTCAATGAGGGGACGGCACCCGCTGGATGGCCACCATGGCCGCGTCGTCGCCGAGATGCCCGCCGGCGTGGTCCACCAGGTCGCGGCAGAGGTGGTCCAGGAGCGTCTGGGGGCCGTCACCGCCCCAGGCGGCCATCCGCTCGGTCAGCGGATAGAACGTTCCCGTACCGTCCCGCGCCTCGATCACGCCGTCGGTGTAGAGCAGGACGATGTCCCCGGCCAGGAAGGGGAAGGTCTCCGCGGCGAAGCCGGACTCCTCGAACTCCGTGAGGCCCAGCGGTGGCGCAGGTTGGCGGACCTCCAGCGACGTGACCCGGCCCGCGCGCACCAGCAGCGGCGGCGGGTGCCCGCAGTTGATCAGCTTCAGGGCCGACTCGTCGTCGGGGAGGTCGAGTACGGCGGCGGTCACGAACGACTCGCTCGGCTCCCCGGGCACGCCGGGCGCCGGGTCGTCCAGATCGGAGGAGACGGTGCCTTCCAGATAGGCCACCAGCGCCGGCAGATCGGCCTGGCGGTGGGCGGCGGCACGGAACGCGCCGAGCACGAGAGCGGCGTCGCCGACCGCCTCGAGCCCCTTGCCCCGCACGTCACCGATCATCAGGCGGGTCCCCATGGCCGTGCGGGCCGCGGCGTACAGGTCGCCGCCGATCTGCGCCTCGGCCTCCGCCGCGAGATACACCGAGGCGATACGCAGCGAACCGATCCGGTGCGGCAGCGGCCGCAGCACGACTTCCTGGGCCGCCTCGGCGACCGAGCGCAGCTGGACCAGTTGCCGCTCGTGCCGTTCCCGCAGATGGGCGAAGAACGTGACGATCACCGAGATGAGGACCAGCGCGATGATCTGGAACGTGTGGTTCAGGTCGGTGAGGCTGGTGCGGGCGATCGCGACCACCGACTGGGCCAGCACGGCCACCGCACCGATGAAGCCGGTCGTCCAGGGTCCCGCGAAGGAAGCCGTCACGGCCGGAGCGGCGACCAGGAAGGGGCCGAGGTGCACCTCCGGCGGCGCCAGCACGTCCACCACCGTGACCACCGCGATCAGGGCGAGCGGAACGGCCAACAGTCCGCGACCCGGCTCCCACGAAGAGCCTGCGCTGCCGCGGAGGCGTCGAAAAGGCATGAAACCTGCATACACCTCCGGATCGTCCTCCGCCTGGCTGCCGTCGGGCCGCGGGTGCCCGGCGAAGGGACCCGGACGCGACGCGTCGAGGGGCCCGGCTCCTACTCCGTCCCCCTCGACGCGTCGCGTACGGGCCACAGATGGGCCGTCTCCCCCGGAGCCAGCTCGTCGACGACCTCCGCAAGGGCCGCACAGGCCTGTTCGATCCGGCGGCGGGTACCGATCTGCTCCGTGACGATCGCGGCAAGCAGCAGGGCGGTCAGAGCGGCGCACCCGTTGAGCGCCTGCAGGACGACCATCCCCTCCAGGATGGTGCGGCCCTCGAAAGGGCCTGCGCCGTCCGTCGACGCCATGATCGCCAGAACCGAGATCAGCAGGGCACACGGCGCGGACCCGGGGAGCTGGAACCGCAGCGCCGCCCAGATCAGGACCGGGAACACGAGGAAGAGCAGCGACAGCTCGACGTGCGTGACCAGCAACGTGATGAGCACCGTCGCCAGACACAGGACAGCGGCCTCCGTCCACCACCAGGGGCGCGTGTCGCGCGGCAGGCGGGCGTTGCGCAGGACGAGCAGCAGCGGTGTGATCACCAGTACCCCCATGGCGTCGCCCGCCCACCAGGCCGCGAACACCGGCCAGACCTCGTCGGGCGACAGCGACCCGCCGAGGACGAGCATGCCGACGCCGAAGGCCGCGCTGATCAGCATGCCGCCCAGCGCACCGAGGAACACCAGGCCCAGTCCGTCCCGCAGCCGGTCGAGCTCCGGGCGGAAGTCGATCCGCCTGAGCATCAGGCACGCCGCCACAGGAGCGATGGTGTTCCCGGCGATGATGCCGATGGATGCCCAGTTCAGCGTGGAGATGGTGAGGATGGTGAACAGCACACCCAGGGTGATGCCGGGCCACACCCGGACCCCCCACGACAGCAGACAGGCCAGGGCGATGCCGGTGGGCGGCCACAGCGGGGTGACCACCGCCCCCTCGACGACCACCTGCTCGAGGAGGCCGATCTGCCCGCCCACCCAGTAGGCGGCCGTGACGGCGAGGATCCGCAACAGGGCTGCGGCGGGACGTCGGAGGCTCTCACTGCGGACCACGTCTGTCATCACACATCGTCATCGGCCCCGCGTCGCCCTGACACGCGCTGCCGGCGTCTCGTTCTACTTGTCTCCGGCCGTCGGCCCGCCCGCCCCCGCGACACCCTCCCGCTCGTGGAGCAGGACCAGTACGGCGGCGTCGTCCTCGTGGTCGGTGAGCGCGGCCACCCCCATCACCTGCGAGGCCAGGCCCCCTGCCCCGGTGCCTGCCCGCACCGCGGAGTGGACGAGTTCCGCCACCGCGTCGAGGCCCTCCTCGATCGAGTACGACGGCCCCTCCACGACGCCGTCGGTGACCAGGACGAATGCACCGCCGGGAGTGAGCCGGCGCCGCGTCACCGGGTACACCTCGCCGGGCAGGATGCCCAGCGGCACGCCGGCCTCGTCCTCGACGACGCCGCCCGGCCCGTCCGCAGTCGCCCATACGCCCGGCACATGACCGGCGCGGGCGCTCTCCAGGTCCCCGGTGGCCGGATCGAAGCGGAGGAAACTGCACGTGGCGAAGAGTCCGTGGTCCACCGAGAGCACGAGCTCGTTGGCCCGGCGCAGCACTTCGCCGGGATCGGTGGTCGCCGTGGCGACGGCGCGCAGTCCGATACGCACCTGTCCCATGAACGCGGCGGCCTCCACGTCGTGCCCCTGCACGTCCCCGATCGACAGGGCGAGGGAGCCGTCGGGCAGGACGAAGCCGTCGTACCAGTCGCCGCCGATGTCGAGGCCGTTGCGGGCGGGTGCGTAGCGGGCCGCGACGCACAGGCCCGGCAGCGAGGGGAGGTCGGTGGGCAGCATCGAACGCTGCAGTGCCTCGGCCAGTTCGACGCGCGCCTTCTGCCGCTCCGCCCCCTGCCGTACGCGGTCGGTGAGCCGTCCGAGAGTGGTCAGCAGATCGTCTGCGGTCGCCGATCGGGAGGGACGACGCCGGGTCATGGACGGCTCCGAAGTGCGTCCGTAGGCCGACTGGCCCGGCCACTCGGTTTGCCGCTCGGTGGACCTGGCACAGCTGGGCTCGTACAGCCCGCGCTCATTATATTTCCGGCGGACGAGGACCCGCTCGGTGCGCGTCCGGCCCGCGGGCGGCGGTGCGCCTCCCGACCCGTCCTCAGCCGACGCTCGCCACCAGCTCCACAAGATCGGACAGGCGGCGCCGCCACAGGTGCGCAGGCCGGCAGTACAGGGCCCGCCACCTGCTGCCCGCGTGCCGCAGGGACGCCCACGCCATCGGCAGGAGTGGGTGCTGCACCGCTGCGCCGCCGAGGACCTGTTCACCCATGGAACAGTCCTGGTCTGCGTCGTCACTGCCGTACGCCCGCGGGCAGCCGGTACGGCGAGGGATGAGTTCGTGGACCCTGGACGGTCTCAGAGGCATGAGTGGAGGTGTCCCGCAGGGACATCCGAAGGCGACCCGGTACGGGAAGAGCGCATATCGCAACTCGTGATGTACATGCCCGATCTACTGGGGCGGCGACCATCACGCCGGCGTGCCGATCTTCGTCCCGACGCATCACGCGCCCACGAGCACGCGCCCGGCAGCGTCCGTTTCGTGACCGACGGCATCGCATCGTGCGTCGAGCAGGCGAAAGCCGCCGCCGGGCGGGGGCCGAGGATGAGTACCCGCGACCGAGGCGTCTGAGTACATCTGCCCATGGCCTGCGGCGGCGCCGCTGGTCGAATGTCGTTCATGACCTCCGACGCGCCCGCCCGGCCCCGCATCCAGCATGTCGCCACCACCGGTACCGCCCTCGCCGGCGTCCTGTTGCCCCTGGTGGTGGGTGCGCTGCTGGCCAGGGCGGTGGGCACGGATCCGCTGACGCCCGTCAACACGCTGATCACTCATGGCGGGCAGCGCGCCGGCATCGCACGGTCCCAATGGGGCGGATGCCGCAGTTACGCCCTCCGCGGGCCCCGCCGCGCCGCGCGCACGGCTGCCGTCCGCGCCGCTGCCCTGCGTCCGAGCACCGCGCGCCGGGCGGCTGCGCGCTCGGCGAACGGTGCCGACACGGCGGCAGGCAGGACTTCCGCCGCGCTCCTCAACGCCGTTCGCCGTCAACGCTCTTCGCCGTCCGCCACCCTGGTGGGGTGATCCCGGCACTGCAGCGTCTGCCGCGACCGAGCATCACGGACGGTGATGGTGATCTCCGTGTCCCGTGACCGGGATACTGGCCGGACCGAGACCGGCTCGCTGACCACGAGAGGCAGTTGCATGGTGGACAACACGCAGGGGCAGGGCAGTTGGCGGCAGAGCACGGGCGGGCGCCGTGCCGTTGTCGTCGGAGGCAGCATCGCGGGGCTCCTGGCTGCGCATGTACTCGCCGACCACGCGGACGAGGTGACCATCGTGGAGCGCGATCGCTTCCCCGCCGGCCCCGAGCCTCGTCCCGGAGTGCCGCAGGGGCGGCACGGCCATGTGCTCCTCGAGGGCGGTCAGCGCTCGCTGGACGCGCTTCTGCCCGGTTTCACGGCCGAGTTGAGAGCCGCGGGTGCCCCTCGGATCGGCATGCCGTCGGACATGGTGCAGTGGCAGAGCGGTAGCTGGTTCCGGCGCACTCCGGCGACCACGCACATCTACACCGGATCCCGTGGCCAGGTCGAGCATCTGGTCCGTGAACGCGTGCTGGCCAACCCCGTGATCCGTACCGTCACATCCACGGAGGCGGTGGGTCTGCTCGGTGACGCGTCGCGTGTGCGGGGCGTCCTGGTGCGCGAGCGCGGGGACGGGCGCGACAGCGGCCGGGAGCCACGGCCGCTCGACGCGGACCTGGTGGTGGACGCGTCGGGGCGCGGTTCGCGTGCCTCGCAGTGGCTGTCGGCGATCGACGCCGAGGCACCCGAGGAGGAGTCCATCGACACGGGGCTCGCGTATGCCTCCCGCGTCTATCACAACAAGAGCGACAACCTCGGCTCGGATTCCCTCGGTTACTACGTTTTCCCCAATCCGACGCAGGTGTACGGGGGCGGGGTGCTGCCCCTGGAGGACGGCCGCTATCTGGTCATTCTGTCGGGGCTCAGGGGTGACGAACCGCCCACGGACGACGAGGGATTCACCGCGTTCGCCGCCCGCTTCCCCCACCCCTTCATTCACGACTGGCTGCGCGAGGCCGAGCCGGACGCGCCGCCCTTCGGATTCCGGCAGACCTCGAACCTGCGCCGTCGCTACGACCGGCCGGGCCGCAGGCCCGCCGGCTTCCTCGCGACGGGCGACGCGCTGTGCACGTTCAACCCGATCTACGGGCAGGGCATGGCGGTGGCGGCGCAGAGCGCGGTCGCGCTGCGTGACGCTCTCACCGATCCGCGTCGTAAGCCGACGACCCGGCGGGTGCAGCAGGCCCTGTTCGAGGCGTCACGGCAGGCGTGGGACATTTCTGCGGGCGCGGACAAGAAGATGCCGGGCGCCCGGGGCAACGGTGTCACCTCACGGGCCGCGGACCGGGCGGCGGACTGGTACCTCGCACGTGTCCAGCAGCGGTATCCGGGTGACCCGGTCGTGGGCCCGGCGTTTCGTTCGGTGCTGACCCTGTCCTCGCCGCTCACCGCGCTGTTCGCCCCGAAGGTGGCGCGTGCGGTGCTCTTCGGGCCGGTGCCGCAGACACCCGACCTGCCCCCGATGACGCGGGAGACGGCCCTCGGCTGAGCCGGGGCTCGGTGGGGGCCGCCGCCCGGCCGGCGAAGCGGCCGGGCGGCGAAGGCGGGGGCATCGGCGGATGATGGTGAGGACGCGACGATGCCGGACCGGCCTCCCAGAGCGGCCGGGCCGCAGGCTCCCGAGGAGATTCCGTCATGACCGACGCGAACGGAGCGGCCGACGCCGACCGCGCCCTGAAGACGAAGCATCGCAAGATGTGGGCGCTGGGCGACTATCCGGCCATGGCGGCCCAACTCATTCCGGACCTCGGTCCCCTGCTCGTACAGGCGTGTGCGGTGCAGAGCGGCCGGCGCGTACTCGACGTCGCGGCCGGCTCGGGCAATGCCGCGATCCCGGCGGCGCTGGCCGGTGCCGATGTGGTGGCCTCCGACCTCACGCCCGAGCTGCTGGATGCGGGCCGGCAACTGGCGGAGAAGCACGGTGCGGAGTTGGAGTGGCGTGAGGCGGACGCCGAGTCCCTGCCGTTCGGCGACGGGGAGTTCGACACGGTGATGTCGTGCGTGGGTGTCATGTTCGCGCCGCACCACCAGGCCACCGCCGACGAGCTGCTGCGGGTGTGCCGGCCGGGCGGGACGATCGGACTGATCAACTGGACACCGGAGGGCTTCATCGGCCGCATGTTCGCGACGATGAAGCCGTACGCCCCAACGCCGCCGCCCGGCGCGCAGCCGCCGCCTATGTGGGGCAAGGAGGAGCATGTGCGCGCGCTGTTCGCCGACCGGGTGAGGGATGTCGACGCCAGGCGGCAGACGGTGCGTGTGGACAGGTTCGCGACGCCGGAGGCGTTCCGGGACTACTTCAAGGCGAACTACGGGCCCACGATCGCGACGTACCGCAACATCGCCGACGATCCGGACCGTACCGCGGCACTCGACGATGAACTCGCCGACCTCGCCCGTCGCCACGCCAGTGCGACCGACACCGGCGCACTGGCCATGGACTGGGAGTATCTGCTGGTCACGGCGCGCAGGACCGACGCGGGCTGACCGACGGACAACAGGGCCGTTCACAGCGGTCGGCCACGCCCGCCTCCTCCGGGAGGCGGGCGCGGCCGGCGAGTCGTCGGGGAGCGTCAGTTCCGGTCGGTGGTCCCGGGATTCACGGCCGCGAGGGCGTCGGTGTCGGTGTCCGCGGCGACGGCGTCGACACGACTGAGGACATCGTGGCTGTTGAGACCGTCGAGGGTGCCCGCCTGTGCTGCGGGCGGGGGGCTGACCGCGGCGATCGCGGCACCGGTGGCGAGAGACATGACGGCGAGGATGCTGCGCTTCTTCATGCCCGTTTCAACTGCCGAGGGGCTTCGAGGACACGGCCGTGCCGTTGCCTGGTGTCCCTTTCCCGCGAACGCAGCCGCCGAGGGATAAACCACTAGTGGTCCAGACCTCTTGGCTGATACATCTCACCTCCGTGAGAGACAAGACACCGGCGGGCCCGCGCGGCCCTGCCTCCCCAGGGATCACGTACACCGGCGGACGTCCCGGAGCGGAGCCCGGGCCGCCCGGACTGTGGAACCGCAACTTCCGGCTGTTCTTCGTGGCACGCGCGGTCGCCGTGTTCGGCGACGGCATGGTGCCCGTCGCCCTTGCCGCGGGCCTGCTGGACGCCGGCCGGCCCGCGTCGTCGGTGGGCTATGCGCTCGGCTCGTGGATGGGGCCCTTCGCGCTGCTGGTGCTGTTCGGCGGAGTACTGGCCGACCGGTTCACCGCCCGGCGCATGATGATCATCGCGGATGTGCTGCGCCTCGTCGGAGCCTCGGCGCTGGCCGTGCTGTTCGCCCTCGGCAGTCCGCCGCTGTGGTCCGTGTACGTGCTGAGCGCGGTCAGCGGCGTCGGCGCGGCGCTGTTCCAGCCGGGCGTGGCGAGCACGGTGCCGCGCATATCCGTGGACGTCCAGCGTTCCAATGCCGTACTCCGCGTCTGCGAGGCCCTGATGGCGATGGCCGGGCCCGCCTTCGCCGGCCTGGTCGTCGGACTCTCCGGCGCCGGTGCGGTGTTCGGGGCGAACGCGGCGACGTTCGGCGTCAGCGCGGTATGTCTCGCCCTGATGCGGCTGGCCCCCGTACCGGGCGACGATGTGCAGCGCGGTTCGATGCTGACGGAACTGGCGGACGGCTGGCGGGAGTTCAGGGCGCGCAGCTGGCTGTGGCAGGTGATCGCGGTCTGGACGGTGTACGGACTGACCGTGCTCGGCCCGATGCTGCCGCTCACGGCAGCACTGGTGACGGACCGGCACGGCTCCACGTCGTACGGCCTGCTGATGGCGGTCAACGGCGCGGGCAGCGCGGCGGGTGGGCTCCTCGCCCTGCGCACGCGGCCGGCGCGCCCGCTCACCGCGGGCGCGGTGGCGCTGATCGGGGTGCCGGTGAACCTCCTCCTGCTGGCCGCCGACTCGTCCGTGGCCGTGCTGGGTGTGGGGCAGTTCGTGGTCGGGGCCGCGTTCGCGTACTGGCTGGTCATGTGGTCGACATCGGTCCAGACACACGTACCGCAGGAGGCGCTGAACCGCCTGCACGCGTACGACGTGGCCGGATCGCTGCTGATGCTGGCTGCCGGGCGGGCACTGGCGGGCCCGGCGGCCGAACTGCTGGGGGCACGGCAGGTGCTATTGGGCGGAGCGGTCATCGGCACACTGGTGCTGGGCGTGCTGCTGGCGCTCCCGTCGGTGCGGAAACTGCCCAGGGCTTAGGGCCTGTCCGACGGGTCGTGTGACCGCTTGACGCGCAGCTTGTTCCCGTCAGTGGGGGGTGATCTCTCGGATGAGCTCCTGACCCACCCGAGAGCCTGTGGTGCCCAGCCTCACCGAATGAGCCCGATTGCCTCGATCTCGATCATCCACTCGGGGTCGGCAAGTGAGGAGACCTCCACGAACGACTCCGCGAGGTGGGGCTTGTCCGGGAAGTGTTCCGCGCGCAGCTTGGCGAAGACGTCCTGTTGCGCGATGTCGGTGACGAACACGGTCGCCTTCACGGTGTCGGCGAGACTGGAGCCCGCGTTCGTCAGCACCGTCGACAGATTCGCGAGCGCCTGACGGGCTTGCGCCTCGAAATCCCCGGCGCCGACCGTGGCCCCCTGGGCGTCCATCGGGGCCTGTCCCGAGGTGAAGACCAAGTTCCCGACCCGGATGCCGAGCGAGATACCGGCCGACTCGTACCAGTCGGGCTCCGCGGAGATGCGCACACGTTCGACGGCGGGCTGTGTAACGGACATGCTGCTGATACTCCCTCAGAACCGTACATGCGAAGCCGAGTGCCGAGATCGCCACCCGGCGTGATCCAGGTACGACAGCCACGGGAAATCGAGATCCATTCCCGATGCCCCATAGGTTCGCCTCGGGGCGGGGCGGGGTGGTGCGGGCCGGCGGTTGCCCCTGTGCGCCAGGCTGAGCCACATCCCCGACATGATTCGTCGGACAGGCCCCGGTGGATGGGTGCCCACTCCCCCTCATCCCCCTTCGTGCCGGAGCTCCTACGGTGCGTCGGTCGGAGGGACATGTCCGGTGGTGCGTCTGCGGATACGGGCGGCGAGGATCGCCACGTCGTCCTCGGCGTGATGGGCGTCGAACCGGTCGACGACCGCATCGAGGAGCTGCTCGATCCCGGCGCCCGGCGGCAGCCAGCGCCCGGTGAGCCGGGCCAAGGACTGGTCGATGTCCTCGTTCCTGCGCTCGACCAGACCGTCGGTGAACAGCAGCAGGGTCTCGGACGCGGTGATCGTGCGGGTGATGAGTTCGTATCCGCCCACTCCGGTGCCCAGGGGCGGGCCGACCGGTACGGGGACGACCTCGGCGGTGTCGCCGGCGAACAGCACGGGCGGCAGATGGCCCGCGCTGGCGAAGGCAGCCACCTTGCGGGCGGGGTCCACACGGATGAGCAGGCAGGTGGCGGGGCGGCGACTCGGATCGGACGCGACGGTCGCGTCGAGCTGGCGGAGTACCCGGTGCGGCGGCAGGTCGGCGGAGGCGACGTAACGCAGGGCGGAGCGGTAGGCGTTCATGTCGACCGCGGCGTCCAGGCCGTGGCCCATCACGTCGCCGACGACGAGGAGCGTGCGCCCGTAGTGGAGGCGCACCGTCTCGAACCAGTCCCCGCCGACGAGGCTGCTGCCTCCGGCCGGCAGATAGCGGGTGGCGATCTCCAGGTTGGGGTGCGGTCTGCCCGGTTCGGCGAGCAGGGCACGCTGGAGGTTGAGCGCGGCGTCGCGTACGGAGGCGTGGGAGCGGGCGTGCCCGATGAGGACGGCGGCGAAACGGGCGGCGTAGTGGAGGGTGGCGGTCTCGTCGTCGGTGAAGCTCTCCCCGGTGCGGGCGGCGAGCAGCACACCGTAGGCGCGACCGTGGGCGAGCAGGGGCATGTGGAGGTGCGTGACCGGGAGTCCGCCGGTCAGCGACGTGGCGGTGCTGATGGCGTGCCCTTCGTCGAGCGCGCTGACGGCGTGCACTTCGGCGTCGTCTCGGGCGTCCAGCAGCTCCTGGCGTCCGCGTACCGCGGTGCGTTGCAACGGGCCGTGCGGGTGCGCTCGATCGGAAGGAACGTCCTCGGACAGGACGTCCACCGCGACCGCGTCGCACAGGGAGGGACACAGGAAGCCGGCCAGCTCCAGGCACACGGTCTGCTCGTCGAGGGTGGTGCCGATGGCCTCCAGTGCACGTTCGGCCGACTCCAGTCGTTCCCGGACCCGCCCGAGCCGATCGCGTCTCTCCGACAAGGTCACCTCCGTGCAACCGCCCCGCATCCGAACGCCATCACATCAGCGAATCGGGTGCGGGGCGGGCAGCGACGCAGGGCCGTAGGCCATGTACCGGGCACGGCCGCGACGCAGCGGACGCGGACCGGGGGCCAGGCGGCGGGGACCGGAGGCCGGGCGGGCACGCGCCCGGCCGGGCGTCACCAGTCGCCGTCGGCGACCGGCTTTCCCGGTTTAGGGGCGTCCCCCAGCGGATGGATCTGATGGCTGCCGGGCGCCTGCCACGGCGAGTGGTCGTCCCCGAGCCAGTCGCCGACCGGCTTGACGTCGCCGAGGGGACCGGCGGGCGCCAGATCTGTGGCGCCCTCGTCGCCGTACTCGAACCAGGGCAGTCCCGCCCGGGTGTAGGCGACGCGGTCGACCGGCGACGGGGGCGGCTCCTCGCCGGTGATGGCGCGCCACTGCGGAGGGGTGACCAGGTGGACGAAGAGCCGGCTGGACGGCTCGTCCGCCCAGTCGGACAGCACGCGGTCGTCCCGGTACACCTCCTGACGCATCGTTCCGCCGGCGCCCAGACCCATGGCGGGCGCGGCGGCCGGGGACCGGGGGGCAGCGGCCGGAGCGGGTGGCGCACCGGCGAAGCCACCCTGTGCGGCGCCGTACCCCACCGCTCCCGCGCCGCGCATGCGTGCCGCCGCCTCGCGCGCACGCTCCGCCCGGATCCGTTCCTGCTCGCGCCAGGCAGCGAGGGCCTGCGGCGCGAGCGGGAAGGCCTGCAGCTGCACTCCGCCCCAGGTCTCCTCGCCGGTGACCTGACCCTCCACAGTGGCCCCGAGACCCAGCGGCACCGCGACGAACTGGCGCACTGTCCCCGTACCGGAGTTGATGCCGTCCAGCCACGGCTGACGGGGCAGCACCACGTAGTTCTGCGGACGGCGCGAGAGCCGTCCGGTCCAGCGCTCGCCGGACACGGCGCACACCTTGCCGACGCCGACCTGGAGCGCGGTGGGCTCACGGCTGCCGGCGAAGCTCAGCCACATGGCCTCGCGCAGATACATCGGCAGCATCACGCCCCCGCGCTCGCGCATCGAAGCGGGCACGGAATCCGCGTGGTCGGCGACCCGCCGCAGCGGGAATTCGCCGAGCCCGGGCGGCAGCGGGTGGGTACCCGTCTCCGGCAGGCGCAGTGTCCTGATGAAGCGGACGCACGCCCCGTCGCCCAGCAGCAGACTGTTGCCCTCGATCCGCACCGAACCGGCACCCACTGTGGCATCCCCTTGCGTCGACCTACCCGTCACACCTGTCACGGTCTGGGGGCGCCGCACGGTTCCCGACCAGGAGGTGTACGCCTGCACGGAGTTGGGGATGGTCGCGATCATGACAGATCCCACCCCGGTCCTCACGGTCGCACCGCCCTCCCGGCGTCCGGTGAGACAGCTGCTGGCAGCGTCCGTCGGCAACGCGGTGGAGTGGTACGACTGGTACGCGTACACGTTCCTCGCCGCCTACATCGCCGACCAGGTCTTCCCCTGCAGCGCGGACAGCTCACTGGTCCCGCTGCTGTCCACCTTCGCGGTCTTCGCCGTCGGCTTCTTCATGCGTCCCGTGGGCGGGCTGCTCATGGGGGCGGTCGCGGACCGGCACGGCAGACGGGCCGCGCTGACCGTCACGATTCTGCTGATGGGCGGCAGCAGTCTGCTGGTCGGGCTCACTCCCACATACGCGTCCGGGGGAGTCCTCGCGCCGACGGTCCTGGTGGCGGCCCGGCTGCTCCAGGGCCTTTCCGTAGGAGGCGAATTCGCTGCCTCGACGACGTTCCTGGTGGAGTCGGCGGGCCCGGGGCGGCGAGGGCTGTTCTCGTCCTTCCAGTACGTGTCCACGTCCGTGGGGCAGCTCGCGGCGTCCGGTCTCGCGGCCCTGCTGGTGAGCGTGCTCAGCGAGCCCCAGATGGACGGCTGGGGGTGGCGCCTGCCGTTCGTGCTGGGCGCCGTGCTCAGCCTTGTCGGTTTCTGGATCCGGCGCAGCGCACACGAGACGCGCAGCGCCGAACAGCGACGGGGCGAGCGCCCGGGGCTGTTCGACGCCCTGCGCCACCATCCGCGTGAGTCACTGCTGATCTGCGGGATCACGGCCGGCGGCACGCTCGCGTACTACACCTGGACGTCCTACCTGCCGACGTACGCGGAGCTGAACACAGGTATGGACAAGGGCGACGCACTGCTCGCGGGCACCGTGTCGCTGGCGTTCTTCACCCTGCTGCAACCGGTCGGCGGACTGATGTCCGACCGTTTCGGCCGCAAGCCGTCGCTGCTGTTCTTCGGGCTGGGGTTCGCACTGCTGAGCGTGCCGCTGCTGCAGGCCGTGAACGGCTCGTTCCTCTCGCTGCTGTTCGTGCAGTGCGCGGGCATGGTGCTGCTGACAGGTTTCACGTCCATCTCCGCGGCGGTGAACGCGGAGGTGTTCCCCGCGCGGGTCAGAGCGGCGGGCATCGGCTTCCCCTATTCCCTGACAGTGGCCGTCTTCGGCGGCACCGCGCCCTATGTCGGCACGCTCTTCAAGGAGATGGACCACCCGGACCTGTTCCCCTGGTACGTCGCCGTGCTGTGCCTCGTGTCGTCGGCGGTGTATCTGCGACTGCCGGAGAGCGCGCACAAGGGGCTCGACCGGTGAACGCCGGCCCGGTCAGCGGGCGGTGAGGACCACCCACGTCTGGCCGCGGGCGAAGGAGAACCGCTTCCCCGCCACGGTGGTGAACACCGTGTCGCCCTCCGCCGTGTCCCGCTCCCAACGGGCGTCGAAACTGCGCCCGTCGCGCAGTACCAGTGCGCGGCCCGAGCCGATCGTCTCGGTGTACGGAGTCACGCTGCCCCCGCGGTCGCGGAAGCGCGAGGGCCGCACCTCGGTGTACTGCACGACCACGGTTGCCGCAGCCGGCTGTCCGTCGTCGGTGGTGACGGCGGGCGTGCCGTCCATGGCCACCCGCCACGCCTTCCGGCCCGGGGACCAGGTGAACGTGAACCGGGCCGCCGGATAGCGCACGGTGTACTCGTCGAGCGGGGTGCCGCCCTCGGGCGCGGGGCCGAAACGCAAGCCGATGTCGGAGGCATCGCTCACGCCGTCGGCAGCGTCCAGTGCCTGTTCGGGGCGGAGATACAGGTTGTGCGGTGCCGGACGGTCGTCCGCGCGCAGATACGCGCCGGGTGCCCGGCCGGGCGGCAGTGCGGCCAGGGGCGCCGCCTCGATCAGGGGCAGGAGCGCGGACTGGGCGCCGGAGTAGGCGAGGGCCGGGCGGCCGAACTGGCGCAGGAGCTCGATGTCGGATTCGCGTGCGCTGCGCACCGGGCCGATGCGAGGCGGCAGCTCGGAGGAGAAGACGGCGAGCAGCCGGCTGAGTCCCGATTCGACCTGCTCGACGTAGACGATGTCGGCGGCGGCGAGCCCGGTGTGCGGGCGGGCGGGACGAACGTTGTCGATCTTGACGGCGAGAACGGGGCCGGGACGCCCGGGCAGGCCGGTGAAGTAAGAGGTCCGCTGCTCGGCGGACGGGGGCCGGCCGGTCGGTTCGGAGTCGGTGCAGCCGAAGAGTCCGAGTGCGAGGGCGGCGGCGGTCAGCGCGGCGACCACCATGTCGCCCCGCCCCCGTATGCGTCTGTCGTATGCGTCCATCGGCCGCTCCCGTGCCTCAAGTGGAGCATGAAAACCGAAGCCGCGACAGACATCGGGCACTACCGTCCGCACCCCGACGCAGGGCGTGACCAGCAGGGCGCATACGCTGCGGGCGTGATCGAGAACCCCGCACCCTCGTGTGCCTGCTGCGGCACTCCCACTCCCGACGAGGACCGCATCGATGTGCGCTTCGGGCTGCCGGACGCCGCGCTCGCCCTCCCACAGGAGAGTCGCCACCCCGTAGGCACGGGCGGGCTGCTGCGCGTGGACGGCGCCGGCTCCTTCGTACGGTGCCTGCTGCCCGTGCAGCTCACCGATGGGATCGAGCTCGTCCTGGGCACCTGGCTGCGGATCGACGACACGGATCTCGCGCGCGCCCACGCCGTCTGGGAGGCCCCGGCCTACGCGGACCTGCGTCTCCGTGGCACCCTCGCCAACGCCGTCCGCCCGTGGGGCGACGAGCTGCTCGGCGCCCCGCTCACCGTCGAGGTCCGCAACGAGGACGAGATCCCGTACGCCGCACAGACGCCTCATCCGCTCCTGGGCCGGGTGCTGGGCGGGACGTGGGACCGTGACGAAGTCCTGCGGTGCTTCGGCCATGCCCTGCCCGTCGGCGTGCGGACTCCGCTGGACGACCACTGGAGCATCGAGCGCACGCCGGGCCTCATGGCGCGTGTCGTGGACGGCACCTCGCAATTCGCGGGGCCCGGACGCACCGTGCACGCCGACTTGTTCCACGACGCTTCGGGACAGACCCCGGACGCCGTCCTGGCATCACTCGTCGCGGGGGCACCGGCTGTGCCTCCGGAGCAGCAGCTCACGGAAAGCGTGGCTGACGGGATCCGGCACGCCTTCTGGCTCACCTCGCACCACGAAGGCCGCGAGCAGCACGAGCTGTACGGCTTCACCGTCCATGCGGGCGGCAGCGCGGTCGGCCTCGCCTGCATGTGGGACGCGCCCGAGGACCTGAAGTGGGCGCAGCACACGTGGCGCTCGGTGCGGTACGTCGAAGGCGGCTGAGCACGCAGGGGCTTGCCGGGTTGTTCGGATCGGGCCGGCGAGGTGAGCGGGCACGCGGGCAAGGCGGGATCCGAACGAGAGGCCCCGCCTCCCAGGCCCTCGGCCTCCTCGGCCTGCTGCTCAGCCCGATGGCCGCCGCCTTCCCGGCGGCGCGCTGCGGCATGCCGCGGCGGGGCACACGTACGAGGGACAGAGCGAGCCAGTCGGCCGGGCAGAGATCATCATCGGCGACAGCTCGGTCGCGGACGCGTCCGTGACCGCGGCCGGCAACGACCGGATCTACGGCGGGGGCGGCAGCGACACCGCGTTCGGTGACAACACGGACTTCGACGCGGACGCGACCGCGGGCACGGCGGGCGGGCGGGACGTGTTGCGTGGCCAGGCCGGCGACGACTCCCTCTTCGCCGGACCCGCCGACGACCTGCTCGACGGCGGCGCGAACACCGACGCCTGCGACGGGCAGGCGGGCACTGGCGACACCGCGCTCGACTGTGAGTCGAGCGCGGGCATCCCGTAGGGCACGGGTCACTGTCGGGTTTCCGCCACGGCTGTTCCCCCGGACACGGCGCGCCGGTGGCAACCGAGCGCCCTCGGCGACCCGGCTTCGACGCCGTCCGGCAACGCGACGCCGAACGCGTGGGTGACGGACGCCGCCATGCCCTGATCCGGTCCGGCCGCCACGTAGCGGTCTAGCGGAACGCGGCCGAACGCTGCAGTTCGAAGTCCATGGTGCGCTCCACCTCGCGAAGGGTCTCCTCGGCCGTCCGACGGACGTCCGCGGGGACATCGCCCCGCTCCTCGACCAGGCTGTCGTAGATCGGTGCGTCAGCCCTGACTGCGGAGCTCACGATAGGTCCCTTCGTTCGATCGCCCGTTCGCGGGACGCCACGAGCGTGATGCGGTTCTGCCGGAAACAGGGGCCGAGTGTACGGGGTGCTCCGGCAGCGCCCGACCGGCGGCCCCCGGGTACTCCCGCACCCCGAGCGGGGTGCGTCGGCCTGCCGTTCGTGCAGTACAGGGGCGGTGCGGCCGTACGGGTGGAGCCGGACGTCATACGGCGCAACGGGCGGTGACCCCCGCGCGGTGGGGTCGTTGGGGCGGACGTGAAAAGGATCACTTACACCATCGCCGCCTGCGCGCTCGCCCTCGCCACCCTCACCGCGGCCCCCGCCCACGCGGGTCCGCTCGGCCCCGCAGAGGAGTGCGGCGGGACCGGGCAGGCCACCGCGCTGCGCATCGAAGGACACAAGGGGACGGGTCCCGTGAGTCTGCGGACGGACACGACCACCACGTTCGAGTTGGACTTCCGGCCCGCACGCTCGCACGGGACCACCCAGTTGCATGTACGGACCACTGGCGCCTTCGGTGAGTTCGCGCTGTCGCGCGGCAGCCTCGGGCCCATGACCGCCGGGAAGCGGCAGACGGTGGCGCACCGGATGACGCCCAGTCCCGCCCTTGCCGGTGAAACGCTCCAGGTGCGCATCTACGTCACGGGCGACAACAACGCGCGGGAAGCCTGCGTGGAGCTGGACGTCAACGTCACGCGCTGAGGATCTGTCAGGCGTCCGGCAGGGTACGTCCTGAGGACAGACCGTGGCCGAAACAAGTCGTGAAGTATTCGCCGGTCGGCCATTCACCTGTACCGGTGCCCGCGCGCTCCCTAGCATGTTCGTCCCACTGCCTGATTCTCCACTGACGCGGGTGAGGACTGGATGCAACGCGAGTCGTGGCGCCCGGACGCCATCGACACCAAGGTGCCCAGCGTGGCACGCATGTACGACTACTTCCTGGGGGGCGACGACAACTACCAGTCGGACCGCGATGCGTGCGCGGAACTGCTGAAGCAGGTGCCGAGCACGAAGACCCTGGCCGTCAACAACCGCAGGTTCCTGCAGCGCGTGGTGCGTCTGCTGGCAAGCGAGTACGGCATCCGCCAGTTCATCGACCACGGCTCCGGCCTGCCCACCCAGGACAACGTCCACCAGGTGGCACAGGCCGTCGACCCCGAGTCGCGGGTGGTCTACGTCGACATCGACCCGATCGTGCTCGCGCACGGCCGGGCCCTGCTCGACGAGAACGACCGCACGGCCGTGATCCAGGCCGACATGCGCGACACGGAAGGCATCTTCGGCCACGAGGAGACCACACGGCTGATCGACTTCAGCCGGCCCGTCGCGGCCCTGTTCGTGTCGGTGATGCACTGCATCCCCGACAAGGACGACCCGGGCGCGCTGGTGCGCCGGGTGGCCGAGCGGCTGGCGCCGGGCAGCTTCCTGGTGGTGTGTCAGCTGGTGAGCGACCGTCCCGAAATCCGCACCTTCGTCACGGACTTCATGGCCGAGGCGACCGGCGGCAACTGGGGCAGGGTTCGTGAAGAGGCCGAGGTGACCCAGTACTTCGACGGCCTGGAGATCCTGGAGCCCGGTCTGGTGGAGGTCTCCACCTGGCGCCCCGACAGCGACCTCTCGCCCGTCCAGCAGACGGACGAGTGGATCGAGTGGGGCGGCGTGGCCCGCATCGCCCGGTAGTCCTGTCTCCTCACGGAGCGGGCACAGACGGACCGGCCCGGTGGAATGCCCCGAGGGGCGGCCCACCGGGCCGGACTGCTGTACGGGACCGCTGCCATGGCCGGTGACCGGCCGCGCCGGTGACGTCGCACGGACGCTTCGGGGTTCAGAGCGCCGCCAGGCACTCCTGGAGCTTCTCCAGCGACTGCTTGGGAGTCAGCGCGCAGGCGCCGAGGCGGTCGAGCATGTCGCGGTACTGCTCCACGGTGCCCGGCTTCTGGGTGAAGGTGCTGTCCGTCAGGTGCTCGATGTAGACGGCGTCCTTCAGGTCGCCCAGCGCGAAGCGCAGATAGCTGACGCCCGTGCCCACCCCGACGGCGGCCGTCACATCCAGCGGGGCGATCTGCAGGGTGACATGGGAACGCCCCATCATCCCGATGAGGTGCCGCAGCTGATCGCGCATCACCTCCCGCCCGCCGACGGAACGCATCAGCACCGACTCGTCGATGACCGCCCACAGACGCGGCGCGTCGGGCTGGTCGAGCTGCCGCTGGCGCTCCTGCCTCAGCTCGACCCGGCGCTGGACGTCGTGGGTCAGCAGATGTCCCGGCCCCGACTGGATCACGGCACGGGTGTAGGCGGGCGTCTGGAGCAGTCCGGGGATGTAGAACGGCTCGTAGGTACGGATGGTGGCCGCGGCACCTTCGAGGGCGACGAGCGGGGTGAAGAAGTCGGAGAGCACATCACTGAACGAGCGCCACCAGTCCGGCTGCCGGGACTGCTGGACCAGTCGCATGAACTCGGCGATCCGCTCCTCGCCCCGGACGCCGTACAGACTCAGCAGCGCGAGCGCGTCGGACGGCTTGCAGCCGTGCCGGCCGAGTTCGATCCGGCTGGTCTTGGACCGTGAGAAGCCGAGCTTGCTGTCGACGTCGGCAGGGTCGAGCCCCGCACTCGTGCGCAGTTCGCGCAGTTTGCCACCCAGGATGAGCTTCAGAGCCGTCGGGTTGCTCTCGACCGCACCCAGCGGCCGAACGAACAACGACGAACGCGGGTCGGCGGCAGTCATCGCACACTCCTGCGGAGACTAAGGGAAGGCGTCAGTATCCCAGCACATGCCTGCGCAGACCAATGGGCCGGACACTCCGCATGGGTCGCTTTTCAGCCAACCATGGAATCGAAGTCCCCGTCGCGCGCCCCTGCCACGAACGCGGCGATCTCGTCACGGGTGTAGACGAGCGCCGGCCCCTGCGGATCACGGGAATTGCGGACGGCCACCCCTCCGCCCGGGAGCTCCGCCATCTCCACACAGTTGCCTGTGGCGTTGCTGTGGCTGCTCTTGATCCACGTCGCGGCGATCAGCTCTCCGGCCCCCATGCCGTTCACGAACTCCACTTGCACCAGCCCCTCTTGACTCCTGCGTCCGTTACCGTGAAGCCTCCGTGCAATCTCATGTGCAATTGCATCCTGGGGCCTCGGTCGACAATACTCGTTCTGCGTGGGCTGTCGAACAGCGAATCCTGCAGGGAGACATGACCAGTGACGACTCACCTGTCGGCCTTCTCGGGCACCGCAACCGTGCATGGAGAGACGATTCGTCACGCCGGATCCGGCGTGAAATCGCCGCCTGGGGCATCCCTGGAGTTCTGCACCGATGAGCCTGAATGTGGTTCGGTCGCAGAGTTGGTGCCCGGCGGATTCGCGGCCTGCGGGCTGGACGGCGATCTGCGCAACGCGGGTCAGGCCCGGCGCTTCGTCACGTCGACCCTCGACAACTGGGACCTGCCCGCGCTCACGGACGACATGCAACTGCTCGTCAGCGAGCTCGTCACCAACGCGGTTCGTCATGGGCTCGCGCCCGCGATGGCCGGCGCCGAATACCCCGTCTGGCTGGGCCTGTTCCGGCATCCACGCCATGTGGTCTGTGCGGTCGCGGACCCCAGTTCCGAACCGCCCCGCCCGCGGACGGCCGCGGACGGGGCGGTGGGCGGCAGGGGCCTCGCCCTGGTCACCGCGCTGAGCGACACCTGGTCGTGGTGCCCGACCCCCCCGCGCGGCAAGACCGTCTGGGCGACGGTGCCGCTCTCGGGACACCCCGTGTGAGTCCGCAGCCACCCGCCTCCCCCGGTGGGCTGCCCGCACCCGATGTCAGCGGCGGACGGCGAAGTCCTGTACCCACCAGGGCCCGTTGCCCCGCAGGCTGACTCCGACGCCGGTTTCCGTGAGCCGGCAGTCCGTGACGCTGCGGCTGTGCGCCGCACTGGCCATCCAGTCGGAGAACGCGACGGCCGGATCACCCGGTCCGCGGTGGATGTTCTCGGCCCAGCGCCTCCAGCCGTAGCCCTCGGCCGAGATGCGGTCCCCGGCATCGCGGCCTTCGGGGGTGTCGTGCTCGTAGTAGCCGCGGGCCGCCATGTCGTCGGCGTGCGCCTGGGCGGCCTCGCTCAGCCGGTTGTCGACACGCAGCGGGGGGCACCCGACGCCCGCCCGCTTCTCGTTCACCAGGGCGACGATGCGGCGAGCGAAGTCATCCTCAGTGGCCTCGATGGCCGGGGGCGGGATGGATCCGGAAGGAGCAGGAGCCGGGGCGACGCCCGTGGGAGCGGGCGCCGGGGGCGGGGTCACGCCCGAGGGAGAAGGAGCAGGAGCCGGGGTCGCACCCGAGGGAGAAGGAGCAGGAGCCGGGGTCGCACCCGAGGGAGCGGGCGCCGGGGGCGGGGTCACGCCCGCGGGAGCAGGAGCAGGAGCGGGGGGCGCGGCGACGCCCGTGGGAGCAGGCGCCGGAGCCGTGGGCGGAGTCGCACCCGCGGGAGCAGGAGCCGGGGGCGCGGCGACGCCCGTGGGAGCAGGCGCCGGAGCCGTGGGCGGAGTCGCACCCGCGGGAGCAGGAGCAGGAGCCGCGGGCGGAGTCACGCCCGCGGGAGCAGGAGCAGGAGCCGGGGGCGGAGTCACGCTCGCAGGACCGGGATCCCGAGACGTGGTGAAGCCGCTGAGCAGCATGGTCGCGGCAAGAGCCCCGACGAGCGCGGCGGCCGGGCGCGTCCGACGGTTGCCGGGGGCGGACAGAGGGCGGTTCTGGTGCATGAGCGGGCTCGCTTTCGAGGAAGGGTCGTCGTACCGGTGCAGGGTCCGCCCCCTCCCCTGCGAATGCGCTGTCGTCAGCAGGTCCAGTCCTTGTCCAGGTCGAGATCGCCCTCACGCGCCTGCGTGAAGGAGAACCAGTTGCCCGAGTCGTCCCGAAAGATCGCTTCGGTGCCGTAGGGACGTTCCTGCGGCTCCTGGAGGAACTGCACCCCGCGCGCCTTGAGCTTCTCGTAATCGCCGTGGATGTCGTCCGTGGCCAGCACTCCCGCGCCGAGGACGCCCTTGGAGACCAGCTTCTTCATGGCCTCGGCCGACTCGGGGTCCATCACGGGCGCGCCGGGCACCATCAAGGTGAGCTGGACGTCGGGCTGGCCCTTGGCGCCCACGGTCAGCCAGCGCATGCCGCCTTCACCCATCGTCATGTCGGTCCGCACTTCCAGGCCGAGCTTCTCGGTGTAGAACTCCTTGGCCCGGTCCTGGTCGAGCACCCAGACGGTGGAGATGGCGAGTCCCTTGATCATCACGTGCTCCTCGGAGAGGGATTTCCGCGCCTTGTCACCGTAGGCGGCGAGCCGTCGGGATTGTCCTAGGAATTGCCGTTCATGGGGGGAGACTCCCCCGGACGGCTCCCACCCCGGGGAGCGGTCGACCCACACATGGCGCAACACCCGGGATGAGTGCCGCGCCGTGTCCGACACACCGGTCACGCGGGCGCTCGGTGACAGGCAGTCTGCGTGTCCCGGCCAGCCGGACGTGCCCCTGCCGGCACGTGACAGAGACACCCCCGCCCACCTGCGGAAACACGCCGCCGGACCGGGAGCGCCGTGACCCTGGCGACCCGGCCCGGGACGACAGGGGGAACATTCGATCGAGTGTGGTCGTTGTCTTGTTCGAGGTGATGGGTGTGCTCGGCGATGCGTGCCGTGGCGGCGCCTGTCGTACGACCCGGCTACCGACCCGGACCACCATGAAAGCTTCCCGGACCATCCCCCGAGTTGTCCCCCTCGCGCTTGCGGGCGCGCTCTCGGCTGTGCTCGCGGGGTGTGGCACGACCGCCTCCGGCAGCGCGACGATCACGCCTGACGCAGGAGGCGCGTCCACTCCTGCCGCGGTATCGTCGGCGGCCGCTCCGCCGGAGACCCCGCCCGGCACGACTGCCGCCGCACCGAGCCCGCACAAGCCCGACCCCCGGACCGAAACGGCCGTGCTGTCGATACCGGCGATCGGTCTGAACGCCCTCAAGGTCGTCCCGTACGAGGGCACGACGGACGACTGGCCGGGCACCCGGATCCAGAACCGCGGCGTCGGCGCCAGCCCGTACGGCGAGGACGGCGGCGTCGGCCCCGGCGAGATCGGCAACTACCTCGTCACGGCGCATCGCCTCTCCGCAGGTGGTCCGCTGCGCGACCTGCCGTTGCTCGACAAGGGCGATCCGGTGTACGTGACCGCCGGCGGCCTCGTCTACGAGTACAGGATCACGGAAACGCGGCAGACGTCCTTCCGTTCCGAGCAGTCGCTGGCCGAGCAGCGGGCGGCGGTCCCCGGTCACCCGGGCGAGAAGCCCACCAAGGCGATGATCACGATCTCGACCTGCGCCACCCCCGAGGACGATGCCGCGGGGAACTTCTGGCGCGACGACCGGGGCAACCCGGAGCATCGCATCGACAAGATCGGCGTGCTGGCCAAGGCCCCGACAAAGGCACCGGCGTCCTGAGACTTCAGTGCGCGGCCTTGGTCCACCTGTGCCACCAGTGGTTTCGCCGCGGATGCACCGCGCGACCGAGTCGCCGGCCGATCAGCAGGTAGCCGAGCAGTGCACCGGTCGTGTTGAGGATGACGTCGTCGATGTCGAAGGCCCGCCCGGTGATCACCGCCCCCTGCGTGAGTTCGACGAGAACCATCACCACGGCCGTCACGGCAGCCACCCGCAACAGGCCACGGGCGCGGGGTACAAGCACCGGCAGCAGCACGCCGAAGGGGACTCCGAGCAGGATGTTCCCGCCGAGTTGCTTGACGGTGTCGCGCAGCGCGGGTTGTGACAGATAGTCACGTATGGAGTCGCCGGGCCGCACATTGCTGTGCGTCAGCGCTTCGGAGGCCACCGAGGGCTCCAGCGTCAGTCTCGCCAGGATCACGCTGAACGCCACCGTTCCGGCAAACGCCGCCAGCATGGCGGAGATGCGCAAGAACGGGGACAGGGGTCGGTGTGCGGCCCCGTCGGCGGCACCCTTGTCTCGTGTCGTCTCCACGGCAGTTCTGCGCATGGGGTCAGCCTCCGCTCGGGGGTGTCCGGGACGCTGAGCGGCTACCCCCTGTAACGGCGGCCATGCGTGCGCCGTGGCCGACGGGCTGTTGGACCGACGGCTGCATGGCGCCCGCGACACGCAGCACCCCCCGTGGTGAAAGAGGCGTCGGCCGACAGCAGCCAGGCCACGGCACCTGCGAGCTCCCGCGGCTGCCCGGCACGTCCGAGCGGTCAGCTGCGGGGTCAAGGACAACTCCGGGGGTGCGCGGGGCGTTTCGGCGGATCAAGGCCGGATACTCCTGGGGATTGCCTCCGACTTCAGTCGGGCATCTCCGGCGTCACGACCGGCGGGGCGCACTCCCGTCGATGTCGCCACGCGCGCGCCCTTCCGCGGCAGCGGCCTCGCCCTCGGTGTCGATGTGGGGCAGCAGCCGGTCGAGCCATTTCGGCGTCCACCAGGCCGACTTGCCCATGAGGGTCATGGCCGCGGGCACGAGCAGGAGCCGGACCACGGTGGCGTCGATGAGCACACTCGCCGCCAGGCCGAGCCCAAGCATCTTGATCACGATGTTGTCGCTGATGATGAACGCGGCGAAGACGCTGACCATGATGAGCGCCGCGCAGGTGATGACGCGGGCCGTGATCTCCAGCGCGTGGGCGACGCTCGCCTTCGCGTCCCCTGTGCGCAACCAGGCCTCGTGGACGCGGGAGAGCAGGAAGATCTCGTAGTCCATGCTCAGTCCGAAGACGATGGCGAACATCATCATCGGCACATAGCTCTCGATCGGCACGTCGCCGGAGACGCCGAGCGCCGGTCCGCCCCAGCCCCATTGGAAGACGGCGACGACGACTCCGTAGGAGGCGGCGATCGAGAGGACGTTGAGCACCGCCGCCTTGAGGGCGACGAGCACACCGCGGAACACGACCAGGATGACGAGGAATGCCAGCCCGACGACAACGGCGATGATCAAGGGCAGTCGGCTGGAGACGATGTCGAGGAAGTCGACCTGTGCGGCGGTGGTGCCGGTGACGTAGGTGCCGGCGTCGGTGCCGGAGACGGCCTGCGGCAGTACGTCGTCGGCGAGGTGGTTGGCGAGTCGGGTGGTCCGTTCGTCCTGGGGCGCGGCGACGGAGTAGGCGGTGGCGATGAGGACGTCGCCGTCTGACGTCGGTGTCAGTTGGGTGATGGTGGCCGCGTCGGGCACGTTCTTCAGCGTGTCCTGGGCCTGGCCGGCGAGTGCGGAACGGTCCGACTGGGGCACGCCGCTC
The DNA here is from genome assembly GCF_056436245.1 of Streptomyces sp. NPDC043812. Taxonomy (NCBI): domain Bacteria; kingdom Bacillati; phylum Actinomycetota; class Actinomycetes; order Kitasatosporales; family Streptomycetaceae; genus Streptomyces; species Streptomyces sp. NPDC043812. The sequence goes on along the minus strand of NZ_JBWKCY010000009.1, from coordinate 88,419 downwards.
TGGTCGATGACAAGGGTCAACGGCCCGTTGGATCCCGGGCCGAAGGCGGACGACATCAGGTCGAACGCGCGCCGGTCGGTGAACGACTTCGGGTCGGCGCCGTCGCCGATGTGCCCGAGCTGGATCGAGAACAGGGGGATGGAGAGCACAGCGAGGACGACGACTCCCCCCGTCAGGTACCACCACGGCCGGCGCTCCACCCGCTGTGCGTACCGGTGCCAGGTGCCCTGCACCTCCTCGCCGGGAGCCGCGTCGGTCTCGGCAACGGGCTTGCGCACGTGGTAGCGGTCGATGCGGCGGCCGATGAGACCGAGCATGGCAGGTACGAGCGTGAGCGCGCCGAGTACGGCGGTGACCACCGTGACGGCGGCCGCGAGGCCGAGTTTGCCGATGAACGAGATGCCCGAAACCCACAGGCCGGACAGGGCGATGATGACGGTGCAGCCGGAGACGAGGACGGCGCGCCCGCTGGTGGCCGTCGCCAGCCCGACGGCTTTGACGGCGTCATGCCCGTCCATGATGTTCTGGCGGTGACGGGTGATGAGGAACAGGGCGTAGTCGATGCCGACGCCGAGGCCGATCATCGTGGCCAGGGTGGGCGAGACGGTGGCGAAGGAGGTCGCGGCGGCAAGCAGGCCCAGCAGACCCAGTCCGCAGACCACCGCGATCAGCGCGGTCACCAGGGGCAGGACGGCGGCGAGAATGCTGCCGAAGCCGATGAGGAGGACGAGGATCGCCACGGCGAAGCCGATGGCCTCACTGGTGCGGTCGTCGGGCTCGGGTCTGGCCAGTTCGCCCAGCGTGCCGCCGTACTCGACGGTGACTCCGGCCGAACGCAGCGGCTCGACGGCCGAGTCGACGCCGTCCAGGTAGTCGACGCCGAGTGTGGAGGGCTGGGCGTCGAACCGGACCGTGATGTACGCGGTCTTCTCGTCCGTGGACAGCGGCCCCACATCGGGGGTGCCCGAGGGTTGCGCCGGCGGCGGGGTCCCGGGCGGGGGCAGGGGGCTCTGCGCGGACAGGACGTGCGGCAGCTTCTCCAGATCGGTGACCGTGGTCCCGACCTGGTCCGAGAAGTCGGTGAGGGGCTTGTCCGTATCGTGGAGCACGATCTGGGCGCTGTAACCGCCCGCCGCCGGTTCATGGGCCTTGAGTACGTCGAGTCCGTCCTGTGACTGGGTGCCGGGGAGCGCGAAGTTGTCCGAGTAGTCGCCGCCGTAGACGCGGTCGAGTACCTGGACGGCGGCAACTGCGGCCAGCCAGAGCACGAGGACGACGACGAAGTGCCGGGCGCAGCCTTCACCGATGCGGCGCAGGAGGCCCTTTCTCGGGGCAGTGGCCGACCGGTCGGGTGGGGAGGGCGCCGACGACGACATGGGGCTCCTGGAGGGGTGGGGCGCCTGCGGGGCAGGAGCCGGAAAACCGTCCACCGCAGGTGCGGGAGAGCACAGGGGTCACCCAGCATTGAATTCCTGTCCGGCGGCGGGGGCACGTCGGCAGAGGGGTTCGGGTGACGCCCGGGGCCGTGAGACGTGCCGGGAACCCGCACGTCGGGCGCCGGGCACACGGCAGGTCCATCCGTGTGAACTCCTTACGCCGCGTGACGCAATGCGGGTGGCCGGGCGGTGACGATCATGGATGCTCCTCGTGCACGAGCCCTGCCCCCAGGGCGTCGCGTCTTCGAACCAGGAGATCCACATGAGCGTTCGCCGCTCCCTTTCGGCCGCCCTCGGCGCCGTCACCCTTGTCCTCGGGATGTCCGGCGCGGCTTCGGCCGTCGCCGCACCGTCCGCTCCCGGTGCCGCCGCGATGAACCCCTGCGGGTTCTACGAGACGTCCGCCGACGCGTTCTACAACCACTGCACGGGCGACGGCTCGCGTGTGGTCATCCAGGTGGAGGTCTTCGGGCCGAACTACGAGCGCTGTGTGGGCCCCGGAGGGACGTGGCTCGGCTCGGCCGGGAAGATCGACGGTGCGTTCTACACCGGGCGCACCTGCTGACCGGGCACCGTACGTGGTGAAGGGGCGCACCGCGCGGGTGCGCCCCTTCATCATCATGTGACAGGCCGGATCAGCTCTAGTAGCGGTCCCGGTCCTCTTCGAGCATCTCCTGGCGGGGCTCATGCTCCTGCCGGCCACGCTCGTCGGACTGCGGCCGGCCGCGCTGCTGTCCACGCTCCTTGGCGTCGCCCTTGCGCTTCTGCGCCTCGTTCTTCAGCTGCTCGGCCTTGTCCTGGAACTGGTCCTTGATACCCATCAGTCTCTCCTTCGAGCTGGGTGTGTGGGCGCGTTCAGCCTCGCACGACGCCGCATACCTCGCATGTCAGGCGAAATCAAGCATGTTCCGGGGCGTGTTGCCCATCATTTTTTCCGGCATGCGTCCTGCCGCCGTCCCTTGCGAGCCAGGCGCCGCGCCGGACGGCTCCCGCCTCCGGACCCGGTTCGCACCGCGCGCGTTGCGAACCGGGTCATCCGCACCGAGTGTTGCCTCCGGGGGACGTGCACCCGCGGTGGGTGGGGCGGCGGCCGACGGGGACAGCGGGACGGAGGCGGACATGAGCGGCGACGACAGGCGGACAACGACCGACGTCCCCTTGCGATGCCTGGTGACCGGCGCCACCGGCTACATCGGCGGACGGCTCGTGCCCGAACTCCTCGCCGCCGGCCACCGAGTGCGGTGTCTTGCCCGCTCCCCCGAACGGCTCCGCGACCATCCATGGGTGGCGGACACCGAGGTGGTCAAGGGCGATGTCACCGACGCGGCATCAGTGGCCGACGCCCTGCGCGGTATCGATGTCGCGTACTACCTGGTGCATGCCTTGGGAACCGGTGCACGGTTCGAGGACACCGACCGGCGAGCCGCCGAGATCTTCGCCGATGGGGCGCATGCGGCCGGGGTGCGCCGCATCGTCTACCTGGGCGGCCTCACCCCGGCAGGGGTGGCGGAGAAGGACCTCTCGCCGCATCTGCGTTCACGCGCCGAGGTCGGTCGGATCTTCCTCGACGCGGACGTGCCCGCCACGGTGCTGCGGGCGGCAGTGATCATCGGTTCCGGCTCGGCCTCGTTCGAGATGCTGCGGTACCTCACCGAGCGGCTGCCGGTCATGATCACGCCGAGCTGGGTGCGCACACGCATCCAGCCGATCGGGGTACGGGACGTTCTGCGGTATCTGGCCGGTGCCGCGGTGATGCCGCCGAACGTCGACCGCGCCTTCGACATCGGAGGTCCCGACGTGGTCACCTACCGGGACATGATGCGGCGATACGCCGAAGTCGCCGGGCTGCCACGGCGGTTGATCCTGCCCCTGCCCGTGCTCACGCCGCGTCTTTCGAGCCACTGGGTGGGGCTCGTCACCCCGGTGCCGAACTCGATCGCCCGTCCGCTCACCGAATCCCTGCGGCACGAAGTGGTGTGCCGCGAACACGACATCGCGATCCACCTGCCCGACGGCCCGGACCAGCCGCTGCCGCTCGACGCAGCACTGTCCCTCGCGCTGCAGCGGGTACAGGATGCCCAGGTCACGACCCGATGGTCGTCGGCCTCGGTGCCCGGCGCGCCGAGCGACCCGCTGCCGACCGACCCCGACTGGGCGGGAGGCAGTCTCTACGAGGACGAGCGCACGGTGACGGTCGAGGCGGGTCCCGCGGCCCTGTGGCGGGTGATCGAGAGGATCGGAGGGGACAACGGGTGGTACTCGTTCCCTCTGGCCTGGGCCCTGCGGGGCTGGCTGGACCGCTTCGTCGGAGGTGTGGGGCTGCGTCGCGGGCGGCGGGACGCGGAGCGGCTGCGGGTGGGCGATTCGCTGGACTTCTGGCGAGTGGAGGAGATCGAGCCCGGCAGGCTGCTGCGGCTTCGTGCCGAGATGCGGCTTCCGGGCCTTGCGTGGCTGGAGATGCACGTCGAACCGGACGGACGCGGCCGCACCCGGTACCGGCAGCGTGCGCTGTTCCATCCGCGTGGGCTGGCGGGGCACGCCTACTGGTGGAGCGTCGCCCCCTTCCATGCGGTCGTGTTCGGAGGTATGGCACGCAACATCGCCCGTGCGGCCGGCCGGTTGCCGGCGAGTGGCAACACCACCGCGCCGTGAGCCGCCGAGGGCACGGCATACGGTCTTGTCCATGCCCCGGCATCCGCGTTGGAATGGGCGCATGACCACTCTCGGCGCGGTGTTCCGGCCCCAGTTGCCTCCCGAACGGCTTCGTGACCTCGCCCGTGCGGCCGACGCTGCGGGGCTGGAGGAGCTCTGGCTCTGGGAGGACTGCTTCCTGGAGAGCGGCATCGCGACCGCTTCGGCCGCGCTCGCGTGGACGGAACGGCTGCACGTGGGCGTCGGCCTGCTGCCCGTGCCCCTGCGGAACGTCGCGCTGACCGCGATGGAAGCCGCGACCCTGCTGCGCCTGTTCCCCGGGCGCATCGAGCTCGCTGTCGGTCACGGCGTGCAGGACTGGATGGGCCAGGTCGGCGCTCGCGTCGCATCCCCCGTCACACTGCTGCGCGAGCATCTGCTCGCGATGCGGGCCCTGTTGGGGGGCGAGCGGGTGACGATGAAAGGCCGCTACGTGCGGCTCGACGACGTGGCGCTCGACTGGCCGCCGGCCGGCGCGCCCGCGCTGTTGGCCGGGGCGCTGGGCCCCAGATCGCTTCGGCTGACGGGCGAGGCTGCCGACGGGACGCTGCTCGACGCGAGCGTGTCCGCCGAGGGTGTGCGGCGGGCCCTGAGCCTCGTCGACGAGGGGCGTGCGGCCGCCGGGCGCACCGGGCCACACCGCGTCGTCGTCTATCTCCACACGGCGACCGGCCCCGACGCCGCAGACCGGCTGCGCGCCGAACTGGAGCGCTCCGGAGGGGGATCCACGGCGGATCTCGGCGTCGCCGGGGACGCGGAGGCGGTGGCGGGGGCGGTGCAGCGGCTCGCCGATGCAGGGGCCGACACGGTCGTGCTCCAGCCAACGGGCGACGATCCGGACCCGGAAGGCTTCGTACGCTTCGTCGCGGAGGAAGTCCGTCCACGGGTGGCGCAGTGACTCCGGTGGCCTGATCCGGCGTCAGTCGCGGTGGCGGTGGCGCGATTCCGCCGGCTGTCGGCTGATCCACACCAGCCGGTCGAAGTCGACGGCCACGCCCCGCAGCAGCAGATCGACCAACGGGCCCGCGGCGATCGGCCCGTTGGGTCCCTCCCCGAGCAACGCGCGCTGGTAGACGGCCGATGCCAGCAGGTCGACCAGCAACTCCGGTTCCACATCGGGGTGCAGATCGCCCCGGTCGACGGCGCGCAGCACAGCCTCCGTCGCTGCCAGCCGACTTGGCTGCACCACGGTCTCGACGAGTCGCCGATGCAGCGACGGATCGTGCGCGCAGTCCGCGACGAGCGGGGCGAGCACGCCGGGGGGAAGCCGGTCGTGGAGCGCTTCCGCCAGCAGCCGCACGCTCTGCGTCAGATCGCACCGGGTGCAGCCGTTGTCCGGGGTCGGCGGCGCGACGAGCACAGCGGCGAGGGCGTCGATGACCAGGTTCTGCCGGACGGGCCATCGCCGCCTGATCGACGGTTTCGTGGTGCCGGCCCTTGCCGCGACAGCCTCCAGCGTGAAGCCGGCGTAGCCCTGCTCGCGCAGGACGTCGAGGGTCGCGGTCAGGACCGCGGCATCGATCGCGGGATCACGGGGTCGCCCCGTCGTTGCGGGCTTCACCCGGTGACGTCCTGTGGGTACCAGCGCAGCTCGACGGTGTTGCCGTCCGGGTCCTGGACGTAGATCGACTGCGCGTCACCCCGTGCCCCGTAGCGGCCGACCGGGCCTTCCAGCACGGTGAACGTGCCGGAGTCGATCACCTCCTGCCAGTCGAGCGGGTCGACGACCAGGCATATGTGGTCGACATTCGACTGGCCACGGGGCCGGCTCAGAAGATCGATGATCGTCGTGGGACTGATCCGAACCGACGGGAACGGTGCCTTGCCCGCCCTCCACTCCTCCACTCTCACCGGTTCGAGGCCGAGGGGGCCGCAGTAGAACTCCAGCGCGCGCTCGACGTCCTGCACGTTCAACACGAGATGGTCGAAATCCTTGACTCGCACGACAGCCTCCCCGATTACGTTTCGTTCCGAAACGGATCGTAACACTGTCTACGCCTGCCCGAAAGGGAGTTGAGGCGCCGGCACACTCTGGGAACCGGCACGAACCCGCGCCACTGGGTGCCTAATCCACGACCGGGCCACGCGCCGAACATGTGCCGAACATGTGCCGATCACCCACGCCATCATGCTGCGCGTCTCATGGAGCATCCGCATCCGCCGCGATGTGCGTTGGCGTAGGCAGGCTCGTCTGCCGTTCCGGTTCCCCGAGGAAAGCGGGTGCGCGCTCAATGATGTTTGCGGCGGCCCGAGGTGGTGGCCGATCTGATGGCGTACGCGTGTCGGTGCCGTACTCGGGGTCGGGCCGCGCGCCACACTGATCTCTGATCGGCCGCCGTCGCGGAGCCCGGCAGGGTGCGGCCTCGGCTGCCGCACGATCGGCGGCGGTCGGGACCCAGGGCTGCCGCCCGATGCTCCGATGCCCCTGTCAGGAGCAGGTGCGCGGCAAGCGGTCCGCACAGCGCGCTTTCTCCCGTTCCACGGTCACGGCTTCGGGCGCTGCGACAGGAGGAGTGGGGCGTCATGAGTGGTGGCAGCGCATGGACCGGAGCTGCGGTTGCGGCCGTTACCGCCGGCTATGCGCTGTTCTCGCGCCGCCTCGCCTCGACGCCCGTGTCGTCTCAAATGGTCTTCACCGGCTTCGGAGTGCTCATCGGGCCGGTCGGGCTGGACGTTCTCGACCTGGGCCATGACGCAGGCCCGGTGCTGACGCTGGTCGAGGCCGCGTTGGCCCTCGTGCTCTTCACCGACGCGATGACGGTACGCCGACGGCACCTGCGCACGGGCGGCTTCCTGCCCCTGCGTCTGCTGGCCATCGGCCTGCCGTTGACCATCGGAGCGGGGTGGCTGTTGGCGTGGCCCTTGCTTCCGGGCCTGACGCTCTGGGAGTTCGCGCTGCTCGGTGCTGTTCTCGCCCCCACCGATGCGGCGCTCGGCAAGACCGCCAGCTCAAGCCCGCGTGTCCCGGCTCTCGTGCGCCACGGCCTCAACGTCGAGAGCGGCCTGAACGACGGCCTGGTGCTGCCGTTCTTCCTCGTCTTCCTCGCCGCGATCCCCGGCACGGTCGCCTCCGAGGAGGGCGCGGGAGGAGTGTTCTGGCGGGCACTGGTGGTCAGCACCGTGGTGGGCCTGGTCTTCGGAGGGCTCGGCGGAAGGCTGTTGACCCTCTCGCGGGCCCGGGGCTGGGCGACGGGCGAATGGCAGCAGGTCCTCGTTCTCGCGGTGGCTTTCTGCGCTTACAGCGTGGCGACGGCCGTGGACGGAAGCGGCTTCATCGCCACCTGGATGGGAGGCTTCGCGTTCGGCGTCGCACTGCGCAAGGGCGAACCGGCGGGCGGGGGGCCAGCCAAGGAGCGGCCCGCCGACCTGGCCGAGTACATGGGCGGGCTGCTGGCGACCCTGAGCTTCCTGGTCTTCGGCGCGGTCCTGCTCGGCCCGACGCTGGAGCATCTGAACTGGCGGATCATCACGTACGCGGTGCTCAGCTTGGCGGTGGTCAGAATGCTTCCGGTGGCCCTCGCGCTGGCCGGCACCGGCACGCGGCTGCCGACTGTGGCCTACGTCGGTTGGTTCGGACCCCGTGGCCTGGCCTCCGTGGTCTTCGGACTCCTCGTGGTGGAGGACCATGTGCCCGGGATCGAGCTGCTGGGCCAGGTGGTCGCGGCCACCATCGGCCTCAGCATCTTGCTGCACGGCATGTCGGCCCCGTACTTCGCCGACCGCTACGGGAACTGGTACGACGACGCGAAGGTCGCCGCCCCCGACCTGCGCGAGGCCCAGGACGCGCCGGAAGGCGCCGGGAAACGGCACAGCGGCCCGCGACGTCTGCGCTGAGCCGGGCGGGATCTGCCGGCGCGGCCCGCTGTGCCCTGCGCCGGACGTCCCGACGGCCGCAGGGCCAGGCAGGAGGGCCTTCGATGACCCAGCGGCACCCGCTGTTCTGCGACGGAGGGCAAGGGGCAGCCGCGTGGACACGTTGCCCGCCCCGAATCACACTGAAGGCACCCGCTCTGGACAGGCTGACAACACCGGAGGATTGGACGATGGTCGCATCCGGTTCCGGTCGTGCGGCGGTCTCTCGGAGCGGATGGAATGCCCGCCTGTACTGGCTGTGGATCCTGTACAACTCGATTGCCTTTGTCACGGTCCTGACCGTTGGCTTTGTGCTGGGGTGGCTGGGCAATGACGTGCTTCATCTGACTCTTGCCAACAACCACGCTCTCGAGGCCCTGCTGATCGCTACAGCCGGGGCGCTGCTGTTCGGCGTCGTCCTGGGAGTGCTGCAGTGGCTCGTCGTCCGTGAGCGGGTGCCTGTCCCCCGCAAGGCGTGGATCACGGCCAACGTCGGGCCGTCGTTGCTGGCGTGGCTGCTCGTGATCATGCCTGCCGTGATCGACGCCCAGAACTCCCAGAAGGACGCGTCAACTGCCTATCTGCTGGCTGCCAGCCAGTCCCTGGCCCTCGGGCCGCTGCTCGGCTTGTCGCAGTCGCTGGTGCTCCGCAAGGTCACCAGCCGCTGGGCCTGGTGGATCGGGGCCAACCTCGCCTCCTGGCTCATCGTCGACGCCGTCCTCTACCTGTTGTCGCACGTGTCCGGCGGCCTCGATGTCTTCACCACCAAAGGCTCGACCCTCGAGGTCTACCTGACCTTGATAGCCACGACGCCGCTGACCGGCCGGGCTCTGCTGTGGGTACTGGCCCCCTCGGCCGTGACTGTCCCTGCCACGCCGCAGCCGTAAGCCGGCAGGGGCAGGACCACGGCTCCCGGCTGCCTCGATGTCTTCACCACCAAAGGCTCGACCCTCGAGGTCTACTTGACCTTGACAGCCACGACGCCCATTCATCATGTGGCGGTCGGCAACGGCATCAATACCGCAATGCGTTGCGGACCTCGGCGGTCACCGTGCCGGTCAGGTCCCGGTTGCTTTGTGCAGTGGCCTGGGCCGTGCCGCCGGCGGCAACCTCGGGGACCTCGAGGACCACCACGTCGAGCAGGTTGCCCGACTGGTCCTTGAAGTTGACCACGAGGGTGTAGCGCCTGGGCTTCGAGTCGTGGTTGGTGACGTTCACCGGGACCTCTGCCCGGCCGTTGGAGCCGGTCGCGACGCTGCCGAGGCTGACGTCCGCCTTGGCGTCCAGTCCCCCCTTCACCTTGGCCAGAGCGGCCGCAGCCTTCTTCTCGGCTGCAGCGACCGCAGAACCCGCAGCCGACGATGCGGCACTGCTGGCCGAGGAAGCGAGTGCGGACGCCTCCGACTTCACCGCAGAGGCCGCCGAGGACGCGGGGGAGGTCGAGGGCTCGTCCGACGAGCAGCCGGTCAGTCCGGCCCAGCCGAGCATGACGGCCACCCAAGCAGCAGCGCATCGGTTGACCTGGCGTTCCATGGCTTCTCCCGGCTCGACGGCAATTCCGTCCAGCGTCGGCTGTGCCGGCTCGCCGCACCAGCCACGCGCGGCGCCCGGGTGACGTCGGCAGACAGTCCGCATTGGCACGGAGGCGATGCTGCGATGGCGAGATGCAGTGGCACCTCGCCCGTCCTGAAGGAGCTGACGAGATTCGAACGCGAATCCTGCGCCCGGAGTCCCCACCTTCGAGGGCCTGGACACGCTCGTGGCGACCCGTCCGGATGCCAGTCGCTCGGCCCGCCAGGTGCGGACGCGGCGTGAAGGGCGCACCGCGAACTCGCGTTGAACTGCGGGGCATTGGCGTCTGCCGTCAGGGGAGGACTACGAACGCGGCTTGTTCCAGGCCAACCCGGCCGCAGCCGTGGCCGGCCCCAAGAAGGCTCGCCCTGACAGCCTGACCACCCGTCATGTCCCGGGCGTGACCGACGGTCCCGACTGCAGTTGTTCCAGCCGGCGCTGGAGCAGCTGCAGTGCGCCGCGCTGCCGACCGGGGACGCGGCGGCGCAACTGCACCAGTTCGGGGGCGAGGCGGCATGCCCGCGCCGCATCGCTGATCTGTTCCCACTGGTGGTGCGCGCGGTCGACAGCGCCTTCGACGTCGGGATCGTCGGCGGTCTGCTGTCGGCGCAGCCGTGCCTCGGCCGCGGACATCCACAGTTCGCAGCTGCGGGCCGGGTCACCGGCCAGCCGTGCGAGGTCCGCCCGTACCTCGAGCCAGTGCAGCGCCTGTACCGAGCCGGAGCCATGAGTGCGCAGCGCTTCGCCCTCGCGGGCCGCGGCGGCAGCGGCGGCCTCGGTGTGACGCCCGGCGCGGGCGGCCTCCAGGATCGCGGGGTGCGGGTCCTCGGCGGGCGGGGCGAGAGGCCGGCCGGCGTCCCGGTGGTCCGTGGACGCGGTGGGTCCCGGCAGTGGCGCCGGGGCGAGGGCGGGTACGGGGACGGGTTCGGGGAGGGCGTACGGCGCCGGTGCCGGTGCCGGTGCCGGCACGGAATGCGTGTTCGGCGCTTGCTGCACCGACGGCGTGTGCGGTGCCCCGGCCGGGAAGAGGATCGCGCCGTCGGCCGGTCCCGACCCGGCGACCGCCTGCTCGTGCAACTGGGCGAACGACGGGCGGGCGCCGCTGCGCCAGATCGCCGCCATGGCCTTCAGATACGCCGGCGGGGCGACCGTGCGGCGCCCCGGCGCCGGGGCGATCCTGCCGTACAGCGTCACGCCGCCGCCGAGGGCGGCCCGGCCCTCGGACACCTGCTGCCATGCCTCGGCCTCGGCGATCAGGTCGACGACCACGGTCGTCGTTCCCGGACGCCGGGCACCGAGTTCACCGGCCAGCCAGTGCCACGGCAATGCGGTGTAGCGCACGGTGGCCGGTGTCGTCCGTGCAAGGGCGAAGTGCAGCAGCCGCTGCCTGCGGTCGACGTGCAACTGTCCGGCGAGGTACAGGAACAGCGGACCCGGAGCGGCCGCTGCCGCGCGGATGCGGGTGAGCACGGTCTGCTGATCGAGCGGGTCGGCAAGCTCGACGACCATCGCCGCGGAGGCCGTCGAACCGATCAGTACGGGGCCCGGAACGGCGGCGAGCGAGGGCAGCACGGAGGCCGCGTCCATGAGACGGCCCTTGCCGGCCGGAGCCGCTGCCAGCAGCAGCGCGGTACCCGGCGTCGAGTTCTCCCCTGTGATCACCACCCCCGCACCGTAACCGGCGGTGGACGCCGATGGCCAAGCGGTGTGTGCCGAACCTGGCCGTGAGTGGCGCGGATCGGGTGGTGCCGGGCATCAACGGGCCGTCGGTGACGACTCCTTGAGAAATGCAGGACTCCAAGGGCGCCGCGAGCGTGTCGGCGACCCTTACGGCCTGCGGGGCGCGCTGCCGGGACGCCAGGTGGATCTCCGCAGCAGACCCTGGGCGTCAGGAGGTGGTGGTCGGTGCCGGAGCGCGCCGCGCGGTCGACTCGCGCACGATCAGCCGGTATCCGGGGCGTTCGCGGCGCGGCTCGGGCACGTCTGCGCCGGAGAGCCGCTCGACCAGGCTGTCGACGGCCAGCCTTGCGATGGCCTCTTTGTCCGGGGAGACGGTGGTGAGCGTCGTGGCGCCGTACCGACTCTCTTCGATGTCGTCGAAGCCGACGACGGCGACCTCGTCGGGCACGTTCAGTCCGCGTTCGGTGAGGGTGCGCATGGCGCCGATGGCGATGAGGTCGTTGTAGGCGAAGACGGCGTCGGGGCTCTCGCCGCGGTCGAGGAGAGCGGCCATCGCGGCGGCGCCGTCCTCGCGGCCGTAGCCGTCGGTGACGACCACGAGGGCCTCGTCGGCCTCCAGTCCGGCGGCCGCGTGCTCCTCGCGCCAGCCGCGCAGCCGCAGATGGGCGGGCTGGCGTTCGCGTCCCGTACGCGAGCCGAGGAAGGCGATCCGCCGGTGCCCGAGGCCGATGAGGTGGCGTACGGCCTCGCGGGCGGCGGCGACGTTGTCGATGGCGATGTGGTCGTACGGCGCCTCGTACTCCCGCTCGCCGAGGAGGACGAGCGGGGCGGTGTCGGTGCGGGCCGTCAGGTCCTCGGTCTCCAGGTGGATGGGGCTGAGGATGAGCCCGTCGATCACGTGGGACCGGAATCCCTGGCTGACCAGCAGCTCCTTGTCCCGTTCGCCGCCGGTGTGGTCGACCAGGACGGTGTAGTCGTGACGGGCGGCGGCATCGACGACGGCACCCGCGAGCTCGGCGAAGTAGGGGTTGCCGAACTCGGGCACGGCCAGGGCGATGATGCCGGTGCGGCCCTTGCGCAGATGGCGCGCGGTGAGGTTGGGGCGGTAGCCGAGTTCGTCGATGGCCTTCTGCACCTTGGCACGCATGTGGGGGGTGACGTGCTGATAGTTGTTCACCACGTTGGACACGGTCTTGATGGACACGCCCGCCCGCTGCGCGACGTCCTTGAGGCTGACGCCCACGGCACTCCTCGGCTCTCGGTTCGGCTCTCGACGACCACCGTAAGGAAGCCGGGCTCCCACAGGAGGCCGCGGTCACGAAGAGGGCTCCTGCCCGGCGCGCGGGGCAGGAGTCGCCGCGCGCCGGCGATCGGGTGACGATGAGGGGAGCGGGGGTGCCGCCGGTCGGCGCGCAGGGGGTCTCTTCGACGGGAGATGCCAGTGGTGTACACCGACGTGCTGGTCGTGGGCGCGGGCCCGGTCGGGCTGACGGCCGCTGCAGAGCTCCGGCGGTGTGGCGTCACCTGCCGGATCGTCGACAGGCTGCCGGCCCGCCTGCCGTTCGCGAAGGCCGTGGGGATCCAGCCCCGGACCCTGGAGGTCTGGGACCGGATGGGGCTGGCGCGAGCGGCCCTGGATACAGCCGTCCCGATGCGTGGCCAGCTGATGTACGTCAACGGCGCGGAGCGGATGCGCATCGACATGAAGCTGCCGCCCGACGTCCCGTACGGCTTTGCCGCGCTGCCGCAGTACGAGACCGAGCGCATCATCGAGGAACATCTCGCCCGCTGGGACACGCGGATCGAGCGGGACACGGAGCTGGTGTCGTTCGCCCAGGACGAGGACGGTGTGTGGAGCCGGCTCGCCACAGCGGCGGGCGGCGAGGAGGAGGTCAGGTCCCGTTTCCTCGTCGGCTGCGACGGTGCGCACAGCATCGTCCGCAAGACGCTCGGGCTCTCCTTCGAGGGGGGCGCGTTCCCCGAGGAGTACATGCTCGCGGACGTCGAGGTCGACTGGAGCCTGCCGCCCGGTTACGGACTGCGCGCCATGCACATGAACGACGGCGAGACGGACGACATCCTGGTCTGCATCCCCCTGCCCGGCAACTGCCGCTATCGGATGTCCATGCTGGTCCCGCCGGAGCTGTCCGCCCAGGGGCAGCAGCGGCAGCCGGGCGTGGGCGACGTCGCGCACGGCCTGGAGAGCGGCCGCTCCCCCGGCCTGGAACACATCCAGGCGGTCCTCGACCGGCTGGCTCCGGAGCCGACCACGGCTTCTCGGATGCGCTGGTCGTCCGTGTTCCGCATCAGCCACCGGATGGTCGACCGCTACGCGAGCGGCCGGGTCTTCGTCGCGGGCGACGCCGCGCACATCCATCCCCCGACCGGCGCGCAGGGCATGAACACCGGCATCCAGGACGCGTACAACCTCGCGTGGAAACTGGCGCTCGCCGTGGCGGGCGGTGCACATCCCGGACTGCTAGAGAGCTACGACGCCGAACGCCGGCCGGTGGGTGAGGAGGTGGTGGGCAGGACCGTGCGGCATGCGACCGCGGGCGGCGTCCAGTCCGACCCGGACGACCCGACCACCATCATGCTGCGCGAGGCGCAGCTGCTGGTCGCGTATCCGGAGAGCCCGATCGTGGGGCCCCGCACCGGTGTGCGCACCGACGGGCCGGACTGCGGCGACCGCGCACCGGACTGCGGCGGACTCGTCGGCCCCCTCGCCACGTTCCCCGTCCGGCTGTTCGACCTGCTCCGCGAGCGGGACCACACGCTGCTGCTGTACGCGGACGACGAGAGCGAACTGCCCGGCCTCGAGGAAATCGCCTCCGTCGCCCGGCGCCTGACGCACGGCCAGGTGGAATCCCTCGCGGTGCTCGGCAGTGAGGCGCCTGCGGTCTGCGGCCTGCCGGTCTGGCGCGACAGCCGCCAGGACTTCCGCCGGGTGTACGGCGTGGAGGGACCGACGGGATTCCTGGTCCGCCCGGACGGTTACGTCGGTCTGCGGATGGGACCGGGCGCCGCCGACGAGCTGTCCACGCACCTTGCCGGGATCTTCCGTACCTGACCGTCCCGTCCGGCACCGCCGATTCCCGTCCCTTGTCCGGCCCGCCCGCGCTCCGATCGCACCGGGGCGCATGACCGGGGCGCCGGATTCGGTGAGGCAGGATGAGCCCCCATGAGGGGTGGGAGAGACGAGCTCGCGCAGCTGTTGCAGCGCGCGGGGCTCGAAATGACGGAGCACTGGCGGGCCGAGGAGCTGCTGCCGCCGCAGGCGGCGTGGCGACAGGTGGTCGAGGGAGGCTTGCGGCCGGTCGTGGCCGTGCGCTCGGACCGGCCCGGCGCGGTCGCCGACATCAACGCGCATTGGCACCGGCTGGCGGTCCGGCACGGGGTGATCGGTGCGGACGGGGACTTCCTCATCGATGTCGCCGGGATGCGCACGGGCAGCGGCCCGCAAGAGTGGACGCGGGTGCAGCCGGCCGACGTCTGGGACCTCGCCGGGGTGCTCGGGGACAGGCCGGGGCAACCGGAGTTCGTGACGCTCTCGCCCGACGGGGACACCGTCCTGGGTGTGACCTGCGAGGGCGACGAAGTCCGGCTGACCGTCGTCGACACCGTACGGGAGCGGCTGGACAGGGCCGCCGAGGCGGCCGCCCGTGAGACCGAGAAGGAGCGCGAAGCCGCCTGGGAGTCGCTGTTCCAGGGGCCCAGGCCGTCGCTGCGGCTGCTCGGCGAACGGGCACAGTGGGTCGGTTTCAACCCCGCGGCGCCCGACGACGTGCTGATCCGGCTGCTCGACATCGACAGCGGGTTCCTCTTCCGGCGCGACCTGCCGGCGGCAGTCGTCGACGCGGCCGTCGACCATCCGCAGTGGCAGGTCCGGGGCAGGCTGATGGAACGGCAGGTGAGCCTGACGCCCGAGCAGTGGACAAGGCTTCTGGTCGGCGAGAGCGACCCGCGGCGCCGTCGTGTCCTCGCCGAGCGTGCAGCAGCCTGGGGGGCGGAACTGACCGCGGCCGGCTACGAACGGCTCGCGGGCCACCCCGACGCCCGCGTCCGCGCGCACGCGGGCCGCCTGTCCAACGTGCCCGCGCCGCTGCTCGTCGCGCTGGCCACCGACGCCGAGCCCGCCGTACGTCAGGCGGCGTGCACGGCTGCATGGCCGCACCTGGACGACTCCGCGCGCCGGGCACTGCTCACGGATCCCGCCGCCGGGGTGCGCACACGGGCGCTGCTACGCCACCATGAGGACCATCCGATGCCGCGCGAACTCTTCGACACCCTGCGCGGCGAAGAGACACTGCGGACATGCCGGTTCGCCCGCGATCTGGCCGGGGATCTCGTGGCCGATCCCGATCCGGCCGTTCGCCTCGCCCTCACGCGAAACCCTCACCTCGACCCCGACCTGGTCGCCGTCCTGGCCGAGGACGAGGACGACAAGGTGCGGCTCCAGGTGTCCCTGCGGCCGGAACTCACCGAGGAACAGCGGTCCGCGGTCCGGGTCGACATCGACCCGGACGTCATGCGGCGCCCTGTCGACTGGGTCGAGGCGGCGCACGACGACCCGGACGCCATGCGGCGCTGTGCCGCCTCGTCCCATCTGCTGCTGCGCAGCGGCGCCGCCCGCGCCCGTCGGCTGCCGGCGGACGTCGTCGAACGTCTGGCACACGACGAGGACCGCGTCGTACGTCTCTTCCTCGCCGAGTCCTGCGACGACGCGCCCGCGGACATGCTGCTGGAGGTGTGGCAGTGGTGGACGGGCAGCCTCTCCAGTCCTGGACGCCCGCGTACGCATCCGAACTTCCCGCGCGACGGATTGCTGAAGTACGCCGACGACACCAGTCCCCGGATGCGCAGGCTGGCCCTGGACGATCCCGCGTCCACGCCGGAACTGGTCGAACGGTTCAGCCGTGATGCGGATGAGGAGGTGCGGCGGCATGCTGCGGAGGATCCGCGGCTGACGGCCGCGTCGGCCGTGCGCCTGCTCGACGACCCGCACAACAGTGTGCGCGCCTTCGCGGCGCGCCACCCGCGTCTGCCCGGGAAGGTGCTGGTTCGGCTGCTGCGGGATGCCGACACGGTGATGGACGCGGTGTGCAATCCGGCCTTGCCGGTGGCGGTGATGCATCGCATCCTCGACGCGTTCGAGGCGTCGGTCGCCGCGGACGGTTGAGCGCCGCCCCGGCGGGGGGGCCGGGGCGTCCGGGAATGCGGCACCGGCCCCGTGGCGGGGCCGGTGCCGCCGGACCGCCCTGACCGTCTGCCGTCAGCCGTCAGCCGACAATCGTCGGGCGTCAGGCCGTGTGCAGTGTCAGGCCGTAGCGGCCCAGGATCTCGTTGATCGGCTGGTGCCAGGTCTCGCCGCCGCCGCTGCAGTTGCCCCACCCACCGGACGTGACGCCCTGCGCCTGGTCACCGCTGATGAACGAGCCGCCCGAGTCGCCCGGTTCGGCGCACACGCTCGTCTTGGTCATCTGGTGGACTGCGCCCTGGCTGTAGTTGACGGTCTCGTTCTTGGCCAGGACGTTGCCGCAGTGCCAGTGCGTCGTCGATCCCGAACGGCACACCGAGGCCCCGACGGGTGCCTCGGCCGAGCCGCGGACCAGTTGGTCGGGGACCGTTCCCCAGCCGAGGACGACCGGGACCGTCCACCAGCCGCTGCCGACGCTCACCCAGGCGTAGTCGTTGCCAGGGAACGAGGAGCCCTGGAAGGTGCCGATGTGCGAGCCGTCCCAGCCCCGCACCGCCGCGCCCGCTCCGCCGCAGTGGCCTGCGGTGACGAAGCCGCCGTGCACGGAGAAGCCGATGGAGCAGCGGACGTTGCCGGTGTAGTACGGGTCGCCTCCGACGGTTCCGGCTGCGAAGGTCCGGGGTGCGGCACCGGTCTGCCGCACCTGGACCGGTCCGGCTGCGCGGGCGCGGTCGAGGAAGTTCTCGACATCGTTGTCGTGACGCTCGGCAGCGACGACGTTCACCACGAGGCGATTCGCCTTCGGATCGACGTGCCAACTGCTCACACCGGCCGGTGCGGACATGGTGTCGACCGCTCGCTTGACGGCGTCGAGCCGCCGGGCGCTGTGCTCCACGATCCGGGCCGACGCCCCTGTGGCCCGCACGGCTCCGGCCGCGTGCTTGTCGGTCACGGCCACGGTCAGTTTGCCAACGGCGGCGTCGAACCAGGCGCCTCCGAAAGCGGGCCCGGCGGCGCGCCGCGCCTCGGCCTCGATGCCGATGGCCTCCTTCTCGGCCACCAGACGCTCCCGCGCCTGCTGTTCGGTGAGCCCGAGGTCCTTCTGCATCGCGGCGAGCAGGCCGTCGGATGCCGGCGCGGCTGCGGGGTCGGGCACGGCGGCGGCCACCGGGCCGGCACCGGAGGACATGAAGGCACCGACGAGGAGAAGCGCGGACAACCCGGTGCGTATTGCTGTCGTAGGTCTCAAGGCGTTGACCTTTCGGTTGTTCCAGCAATGTGGGGGATGGAACAGGCCGACCTGAGAGCGCTCTCAGGTTGCGCCCGGCGGGAGCGTATCCCAAGCCGCCAGGCAGGTCCATGCCAAGCGCACCATTGCGTGCGCCCCCCGATCCCCGCGGGAACCGGTCGTGAGGAAAATGTGTCCCTGCTGAGGACAGCCCGTGAGTCGCCCATGGCGCGGCGGCGACCTGGTGTGGGGGAACGTGATGAGCGTGTGGTCGGTGCCGGGGTACACCGAATCCCGGGAGCTGGGATCCGGAGCGGGTGGGCGTGTCGTACTGGCCGTCCATGACGCCACCGGCGTGCCGGTGGCCGTGAAGTACCTCGGCGAAAGGCTGCGGGGCGACGCCGCCTTCGTACGGGAGTTCCGAGCCGAGGCGCAGCTGCTCGGCGGACTGGAATCGGCACACGTCGTGCGGCTCTACGAATACGTCGAGTCCCCGCACGGCGCCGCGATCGTGATGGAGCTGGTCGACGGGATCGCCCTGCGCGCCCTGCTCCTGCGGGAAGGGGCGACCGGGCCCGAGGCGGCGCTCGCCGTGCTGAAGGGTTCACTGCTCGGGCTCGCCGCCGCGCACGGCCGGGGGGTGGTTCACCGCGACTACAAGCCGGAGAACGTTCTGGTCGCGGCCGACGGTTCGTCCAAGCTGGTGGACTTCGGGATCGCGGCCCGACACGGCAGCACTCCGGGGGTGGCGGGCACCCCCTCGTACATGGCCCCGGAGCAGTGGAACGGCGAGCCCGCCTCCCCCGCGGCCGATGTGTACGCGGCGACGGCGACCTTCTACGAGTGCCTGACCGGGCACAAACCGTTCACCGGCGAGAACTTCGCGGAGCTCGCGCTCCAGCACATCGGCGCGCCGGTCCCCGACGAAGACACGCCCGAGCCGGTCCGGCCGCTGATCCGGCGCGGGCTCGCCAAAGCGCCCGAGGACCGCCCGGCGGACGCGGCGGCGTTCGTCGCCGAGCTGGAGGAGATCGCCGCCGCGGCCTACGGCCCCGACTGGGAGGAACGCGGTCAGCGCCGGCTGGCAGCGCTCGCCGCGCTGCTCCCGTTGCTGTTCCCGTCCGCGGCGGGCAAGGCGGCGGGGACGACCGACGCGGCAACGACCGTGCTGGCCACGGGCCACGGACCCGGTGGGTGGCTGACTCCGGGGCTCCGCAGGATCGTTGCGGGTGTGGTGGCCGCGGTGGTGGCCGCAGCGGTCGCGGTCACGGCGCAGGCCGGCGAGAGCACCGGGCGGACGACTGCCGAGGCCGTGGCCACCACGAGCGCCGTGCCGGACGGGGCCGACACGCCGGGCACCGGCCCGGACGGCTCCGCGAGCCCGTCGCCCTCTCCCGGAGAGACGACCGGTTCACCCTCCCCGTCGTCCTCGGCTCCCTCCGCCGAACCCTCCGGCAGCGCGACCGCCGTTCCGTCACCGGTCCTCTCCCCCACGGTGTCCGCTCCGACGGTGCCGACCGGTGAGCCGTCGACCGATCCCACGACCCCGGCGCCGACCGTCACCCCGCTCCGGGTGAAATCGGTCGAGGTCACGAGTTTCCGCCAGACCGGCAGCGCGACCGGGGCCGCGTCCGTCGTTGTCGCCACGGACGGCACCGGCCCGGTGACGATCGTCGTCTCCTGGTTCACCGGCAACGCGAAGGGAGCGCTCGGCGCGCCGGACGGCTCGGAGACCTTCCAGCGCAGCGGCGCGACGCAGTACACGCTTGCGCTGACGCACGCGTTCGCGGGCACGGGCTGCTACTGGGGTGTCCAGGCATCCACGGATCCCGGTGCCGCGAACGGCAGTTCCACGCAGCAGCTGCTCACCAGAAGGGGGTGCCCGGTCCTGTGAGCGATTCCCGCTTCCCTTCTGCCGGCGGCGAGCAGCACGGCCTCGGCGCGGACGACTACAGCGCCACCGCACTCGGCAGCCACTGGTTCGAACATCCGGAGCCCCAGGACGCGGTGGGCGCGCACGGCCCGGTGCACGCCCCCGCGGCGGGTGCCGCCCCCGACCGCGTGGAGGGCGAGGTCCTGCGGTTCGGACCGGGAGTGACGGAGATCGTCAGGCAGCGCGGGAATGCCGCCACGGCCGTCGACGTGTGGCACGGCACACTCGCCGGTCAGCCCTCGGGCGACGGTCCGCCGGCGCGTCGCAGACGTCGCGGTGCGCGACGCTATGCCCTGGCCGGTGCGGTGCTGCTCGCCGTGCTGGCGTATCTCGCTTGGCAGCGTTACGGACCGGAGGTCTCGGTGCGCGACGTGCGGGTGGAAGCCCCGGCCGAATCGCCCGGCTGCGACGGGACCGCCGATGTGGTGGGTGTCGTGCGGACCGATGGGCGGCCCGGCACGATCGCCTACCGCTGGGTGCGCAGCGACGGCACCTCCTCGCCGGTCCTGCGGGAGAAGGTGACACGGGGCCAGGAGCAGGCGCGGCTGCATCTGTTGTGGACCTTGCGCGGGCAGGGGGTCTACCAGGCGCGGGCCGAGCTGCGGATCGTGTCGCCCTCGCGGCACATGGCGTCGGGGTCGTTCGTGTACGCCTGCCGGTGAGCAGGGCCGGGATCGAGCGGCGGGGCGCACCCTCGGCCGGGAAGGGGGAAGGGGCGCACCGTCGGCCGGGGCAAGGGTGGGGCGCACCCTCGGTCGGCGACGTGCGGGCGGAAGCGCTCGGCAGAGGAGGTGAGAGAGCGCTCTCCCAGGTACAGGGATACTTCTCCGGCGTTACGTCCACGTCAAGGGTTGTGCACAAGCTTCCGAGCTCCCGGCACGGTTCGCCGACGACGATTCAAGAACTGAAGACACACGGGTAGTTGACGCCCGCACTCCCCGACATAACGCCCCGAACAGCCGCGCCTCTTGAATGTGCTCCGGGCGGGGCTCCGGCACGCCACCGGCCGCCACGTGCGGAGGTATACGGAGGCCGGGGCGGCGGATCGGGTCCGACGGGCTGTCGGAGTGGGCGCGGCGACACCACGGGCGGGGCCGGTCGGGAACATGATCCCGTCCGACGGAGAATGGAACGGCGCGCCGAGGATTCACATCTTCGTCGCTGGACAGACAGCTCCCCGAAAGGCAGTGGTGAAATGGCCGTCGACGCATCGAGCGTCACCGTCGCGCGAGGACCGGGCGAAGCAGACGCACCGGAGCGACGGAGCGGCAGCAGCCGCCTGGTGACGTCGTTGCGGGCCGTGTGGCCCTTCGCCCTGGCCGCGCTGCCGCTGGGGCTGCTGGCGATGGCGGCGTGGCTCGGCCGGCATGTGCGCCCGAGCGCCGACGAATGGTGCTTTCTGCCGATCGTCCGTGACCGCGGGATCTCCGGCCTGGTCGGTACCTTCTACTTCACCGACAACGGCCGGGTGGGCAACGGCCTGCTCGTCGGACTGTACGCCAAGTTCCCCGTCGCCGGGCACCAGTGGTTCGGCCTGGTCAGCGGGGTGCTGATGCTGGTGCTGCTGTGGGCGCTGGTCGCCCGCGTGCTGCGCTGGACCGGACAGCGGGTGCCGCGTGGTGTGCCCCTGCTGGTCGCCGCGATGGTCTCGGCGGTGTTCCTGTTCGCCACACCCAACACGTACAAGACGTTCTACTGGCCGGCCGCGTCCGTCTCGCACACGGTGGCGCCGGTGCTGGCGTTGGCGGCAGCCCTGCCGTTGCTGCGCACCGGAGGCCGCAGACGGCGGGTCGCCGCTCTCGTGACGGTGGCGGGTGCGGGCGTGTTCATGGGAACGCTGTCGGAGGAGGCCTCGGTCGTCGCCCTGGTGGTGCTCTCGGGTGTTGTGCTGTTCGCGCACCGCCTGTTCGCCGGGCGGGCCGTGCGGTTCGCCCGTGTCTGGTCGCTCGCGGGAATGGCCGCGATCGCAGTCGGCACGCTGATCCTGATGACATCGCCCGGATCTCGCAACCGGCGTGCACGCTTCGGCGCCGAGAGCACGTCCATGCTCGCCCCCGACTCGCTGCTCGGTTCGCTGCGCGGCTTCGTGGACATTCTCGGGACGGTGCTCTCGACGTGGCAGTACCTGGGTGCGGTGGCGGCCGGCGTGCTCGTGGGGCTCGTGGCGCGCCGGGGGCCGGGACGGCCCGCGGACCTGCTGCCGCTGCGGCCGGTGCCGCTGCTGACGCTCGGTGGCGTCGCGTTCCTGGTCTCCGGCTATCTGTGCACGGTCATCACCTACCCGGTCTTCGGGGCGCGGGTGGTGACGACGGAGCGGACGTGGAACGACTATCTGCTGCTGTTCGTGGTGCTGCTGGTGGCCGGGGGTGCGTTCCTCGGCAGGGCGGTGCGCCGGCAGCTGCCGCACGCCGCCGGGCGGACGGCGGCGACGGCTACGGCCGCGGCGCTGTGTGCCGCGGCCGTTGTGGGGCTCGTCCCCCCGCTCGTCTCCCTGGGGCACGACATGCAGGTACGTGCCGAGCGGTGGGACCGTCAGGACAGGTATCTGCGCCAGGGCGCCGCGCAGGGCGCCGAGGTGCTCCCCTACACGCCGGTGTCGGTCGCGAAGATGCTGGAGCCGTTCAGCCGCAAGGGGAAGCGGGTGTGGCCGGCGCAGTGTGTCGCCGACTACTACCACCTGGACAAGGTCACTTGGTCAAAGCAGCTTCCCTGACCGGCTGCCCCTCGGCCTGCTCGGGCTGTTCCGGCTGGAGTGCCACGGCCGTCTCGTCGGTCTCGCGGACCACATAGTGGGGCCGGCGCTTCGCCTCGTGGTAGATGCGGCCCACGTACTCGCCGATGACGCCGAGCGTGGCGAGCTGTATCCCGCCGAGGCCGACGATCGCGGTGATCAGTGTCGCGTAGCCGGGGGTGTCGACGCCGTACAGAACGGCGTTGGCGATGATCCACAGCGCATAGACGAATGCCGACAGCAGCAGCCACAACCCGGTGTGGATGGCCAGGCGCAGCGGGCGGCTGTTGAACGAGAGCAGTCCGTCGATGCCGTAGTTGAGCAGCCTCCGGCCGCCCCACTTGGACTGGCCGGCTGCTCGCTGCACATTGGTGTACGTGAAGCTGACGGTGTCGAAGCCGATCCAGGAGAAGAGTCCCTTGGAGAAGCGGTTGGACTCCGGCATCGACAGGATCGCGCCGACCGCCCGCCGGGACAGCAGCCGGAAGTCACCGGCGCCGTCGAGGACTTCGACGTCCATGAAGCGGCGCACCATGCGGTAGTACGTCTGGCTGAGCACGGTGCGCACCATGCCTTCGCCGGTGCGGTCGCGCTGGGCGACGACCTGGTCGTAGCCGTGCCGGTGCAGTTCGAGCATGCGGGGGATCAGTTCGGGCGGGTGCTGCAGGTCGGCGTCCATGAGGACGACGACGTCTCCCCGCGACATGCGCAGCCCGGCGAGCATTGCCGCTTCCTTACCGAAGTTCCGGCTGAAGGAGGTGTACCGCACGCGCGGGTCCGCGGCGGCGATCTCCTTCAGCTGCACGCGGGTCGGGTCGCCGCTGCCGTCGTCGACGTAGCAGATCTCGAAACTGGCACCGGTCGCCTCCAGAGCGGTGACGAGGGCCCGGTGGAAGGCCTCGATCACCTCGCTCTCGTTGAAGCACGGCACGACGACCGAGGTATGGACGGTTGTCATTTCACTCCATGCACTGTGATGCGGGCGGGCTGCGCGGCGTTGCGACCCGCTTTGCACTAGGAGTAGATGGCCGGCGGCCCGCCGAGGTTGCCTTCATGGTGGGACGGCAGCCGGTTCGTTGTGCGTAGGTGGCCGGTTTCCGGCGCGTCGCGCTCCGGCGTACGCGCCCCCTGGGGCGCAGGCTCGACGGATCACAGCCGCCGGCGGCGGAGCACCACGGAGCCGCAGAGCGAGGCGAGGGCAAGGGCGGCTGCCGCGCCGCCGATGAGGATTCCCGGGTTGCCCTCCGTGTCGCGGTCCGCCGCAGCGGGAGCAGGGCGGGGAGCCACGGGGGGCGGGGTGGCGGCAGCCTGCCCCTCGGCGTCCCCGGCGTCGGCGGGCTCCTCCGGCTCGGGCGCGCCGGCCTCCGTTCCGCCGGCCGCTGCGTCCTCGGCCCGGTCCGGGGGCGGCTCCGGCGACTGCTCGGGGTGGGTGCCGCCCTGCTGCGCCTCACCGCCAGAGGGGGTGAGGACGAGATCGGAGCAGGAGTAGTAGGTGTCGGGAGTGTCCGTGTTCCGCCACACCGTGTACAGCACATGACGGCCGGTCAGCCCGTCGGGGAGGCGCCCGCTGATCCGGTAGGCGCCGTCGATGAGTTGGGGGTCGGTGGCGGTGGCGAACGGCTCCGAAGCCAGATCGGACCAGCGCAGCGGCCCTGCCGGATCATGCCCCTGTTCGGTGAGATACAGCTCGAACGTGCCCCGGTGCGGAATGGTCGACCGGTAGGTGAGGGTGAACGGCGCACCCTCCTCCATGGGGGTGGCCGGCCAGTCGGCACGGGCGGTGTCGAGCCCCCGGTAGGCGTCGAGCCCGGCACTGCACAACTCTCCGTCCGGGATCACCTGCCGGTCCCGGCCTTGCACGCCGGGCAGCCGGAGGTTGTCCCACGCCCGGAAGCCGGCTCCCCCGTTCGCGGCAACGGCCGCCCTGCAGGCGGCGGATGCGCGCAGCGCCGCGCCCTCGGGCCCGCAGGCGGCGACCCTGCTGACCGGGTCGGTCGGCGCTCCGTGCGCCTGAGCGCTCGGGGCGGCCAGGGTCATGAGCACGAGCGGTACGGCACCGGCCAGTACGGCGGCGGCACCGGCCGGTGCATGGCGGCGACGGTCTTTCATCGCGCGGACCTCCTCGGGGAGCGGCGGCTGCCGGGAAGTACGTCCGCGAACGGCGCGGCGTTCACCGGCCTTCGCCGTCGAGGGCCTCGCATGGGCGGACGTGCTCAGCCGTCGGGTGGAGAGGTCAGTCGCGCGACCGGCCGCGAACTGCCCGGCCGCGACTGTCGTCAGCTGTAGTCGATCTCCACGTAGTCGATGTCCGTGAAGTCGACATGCAGACCGTCCGCGCGCCGTCCGTGGTCCTTGAAGTAGATCTCTTGGAGGCCCTCGGCCGCGATCTGCTGGAGTTGCTGTTCGCTCGCACCGGCGTCCTGGGCGGCGAACAGGCGAGCCGCGTAGTCCGGGGGCAGATGCTGGGTGATGCGCCGGATGCGGCTGTCGTCGGTGCTGCCGGGAGCCGCCGTGAAACCGAAGCGGGCGCGGGTCTCGATGACGAGGCCGCCCGCCGTCGCGGCCTGTCTGCGGGCGCGCTGTTTCACCCGGGGCTGCCACAGGCGGCGCACCTCTGCCGCCATCCGGTCGGCGAGCTCCTTGCGGGGCTTCTTGAACTCGCCCTTCAGATAGCGCTCGACGGTGCGCTGGGAGACGCCGAGTTGTTCGGCGACAGCACGCGTCGAGCCTCCGGCACTCCTGACGAGGAATCTCACCCGCGCCTGCGCGCCCACCGGGATCGGCCGGGTGGAGGTGTTCTGCGCGGCGCGGTCCAGGCTGTCGCCGATGTGGCCCATGGCGTACTCCTACTCTCCGTCGCCCGCGGTGTCCGAACCCTTGATGTGGCGGGCCGGGTTGAGGCCCTGGTCGAGCAGTTGCACCGCCCACATCATCGACTGCGTCCCTTCGTGCTTGACCATCCCTGGACTCACCCCGAGCCGGAACGTTCCGGGAGCGGGGCGGCCTTCGGGGGTGCACGGCAGGAAGTCGAGCGGACTCGGACCGTCCGACAGGTAGACGGCGCCGTCGGAGAGCAGGGCGACCGGGCAGAGCGCGTCCTCGCCGAGACGCAGATGCCCCGACGGCGCGGGGGCGTGCTGGGTGGCGAGGGCCGTTCTGACCAGCTTGCGGTGCATGTTGACGCGGGCGGTCGCGATGACGGCGGCGCGGATGTCTGGCCGCCAGGTGGGCCGGGCCAGCGCGGGCCACGGCTCCCCCGGCCGGTACGACGTGCCCTGCGGCCGCTCACGGAGTTTGCCGATGCCGCCCTTCACCGTCGCCTTGATCGCCGCGAGGACGGAGGCGAGAGCGGGGTCGTTCGCCTTGTGGCGTTCCATGGCGGCGAGGAAGTCGGTCCCGCTCAGGCCGGGTTCCACGCCGAGGTCGGCCATCGTCGCCTTGTACGCGTCGCTGAGCTGCTTGTACCAGGGGTCGAGGTACGGCCCGCTCCGGGTGCGGATCCAGGCCTCGACCGGTGCGAGCGCGACGGGCAGCCGGTAGGTGTCGACGAGTTCCTGCGCGTAGGCGACTGTCGGGGTCGCGTACCAGGCCGGCCCTTGCGGGCGAACGCCGCCGGGGGTGAACGGGTTCGGCAGGCGCGGGTCGATCTCGATACCGGACAGGTCGATCAGCCAGCAGCCGGGGACCGCCTTGTCGAAGACGGGTGACGTCACATGGACGGGCTCGCCGAGCCCGACGACGAGCCGGTTGGCTGCCGCGAGGAACGCGGTGTTCACGTCGATGCCCACCGCGTACGCCCGCACGCACTCGCCGTCGGTGAGCAGTTGGGCGTCCCGCGTCCACTCGAAGGCCTCCTCGTCGAGGACCTCTTCGGGGGTGCGCCGGTGGCCGCGCGGATGCACGGCGGCGACGACGGGGTGCTCGTCGGGGGCCTCCGGAGGCGCGGGGTCCACGGCCTCGGTGAGCGACCCCGGCACCGGTCCGGACACCCACGAGCCGCTGTCGGCGTCCTGGACCGCCCGGGTCGGCGGCCGCAGTGCGGTCATCAGCTCCAGCCCCGAGACGGCGGCGGAGCCGCGCGGGGTCAGTACCCTGGCGGCGTACGTGCACAGCACACGGGCGAGTTCGGGGGGCGGCAGTGCCGCGGCATCACCCCATGTCCGGGGATCGAGCGCGCCCCAGGGCAGGACGGCGAGCTGGACACACCGGCGCTGCCCGGACTCTGCGGGGCGGTAGATGCGCGGCCAGGGACCGAATCCCCGTTTGGTGAGCTGCCACCCGGCGCGGGCCAGTCGGCGGACGACGGGGTGGTTGTCGGGCAGCCGCAGGCCGCGGCGGTCCTCGAGCTCCGCGGGGAGACCGAGGCGGAGTGCGGCCGCCTCGGTGAGCACGACGAGCGGGTCGGCGTCCTTGCCGTTGCGGTTCAGCCGTGGCGCGCCGAGGCGGGCCTCGGTCAGGGCCCAGTCGAGCAAGGCGGGGATGTCACCGGCGGGACAGTCGAGGATCAGGCCGCCGGTGCAGTGGGCACGGCCGTCGCCGTCGAGGACGGCGAGCGGTCCGTCGACGAACCGGGGGTCGGACGCGGCTGCCCCGGCGGCCGGCGCGGACCGGCTGTCGGCGCGGGAGGCAGGGCGCCCGGCCACGGCGCGGCGGGGCCCCGGCGAGGCGGAGGGGCGGGCCTGCGCGGCGGCATCCGACGTGTGCCCCGGGTCGGGGGCGGCGGGTGCTGAGGGCATGGAGGCAGGTCCGGGCGCCGGAGCCGGAGCCGGGACGACCGGGGTGGCATGCGGCACGGGGGTGGCGCGCGGCGCTGGCGTGGCGGGGGGCGCGGGCGTGGTGTGCGGCGCGGGCGTGGCATGCGTGGCGGGCGACGGATCGGGCGGGGTGGGCGGCGCGGGATGCTGGGCGGCCAGACCTTCGAGCAGCCGCGCATACGCCGCGCGCTTGGGCGGCCGGGGATCCGTCCGGCCCGATTCCCAGCTCGTCACCGTCTCGCGCCGTACCTGGAGCGCCCGCGCGACCTGCTCCTGGCTGACCCCCGCGGCCTCCCGCAGACGTTTGCGTTCCACGGGCTCGGGCAGCGGGTCCTGGGCCGCGGTCTGTTCCAGCAGCGCGTCAACGGCTGCGAACAGCTCTGCCTGCTCTTCGGGCACGCGGATCACCTCCAGCGGCCACGATATCCCCGACCACACAGCGGACCGCACACCGAACACACGCTACGCCCGGGTGCCGCGCCGGCCGGCGACTGCGTAGGGGTCAGAATCTGATCCGTGCGGCCAACGGCAGGTGGTCGCTGCCCGTCGCGGGCAGTGTGCGGACGTCCGTCACGGTCGCGGACCGGGTCATGATCTGGTCGATCCGCGCCAGAGGGAAGGCCGCCGGCCAGCTGAACGCGAGCCCACGGCCGGCCACCCGGACCTCCGCGGCGACCGGGCCGAGTCCGCGGTCGTCGACCGTGGCGTTGAGGTCGCCGAGCAGGACCAGCCGGTCCACGTCGTCGGCCGCGATCGCCCTGCCCAGCAGTGCCGCGCTCTCGTCGCGCCATGCGGACCGCAGACCGTCCGGCACACCGACACGTATCGACGGCAGATGGGCGACGTACACAGCGACGTCGCCCGCAGGCGTCCTCATCGTGGCGCGCAGCCCGCGGTTCCAACCGGGCCCGATGCCCCGCGGTTTGATGTCCACGGGCCGGACGTCCGCCAGCGGGTACACGGACCACACGCCGACGCTGCCCACGACCGCGTGGTGCGGATGACCTGCCGCGAGGGCCTTCTCGTACACCGGCAGAGCCGCGGGGGTCAGCTCCTCCAGGGCGATGATCTGAGGTTTCTCGCGTGACAGCGCCCTTGCCGTGTCCGCCGGACGGGCGTTCACATCGCTGACGTTGTGCTGCACGGCCACCAGGTCGTGCGCCACGTCACCGGCCGGTACGAGCAGCGGTCCGAACCGGCCGAGCCAGACGGCGACGGGAATCAGCAGCACGACGAGCGCCGTCGCCGAGCGGCGCAGGAGCGCGGCGGTGAGCAGGACGGGTACGGCGAGCCCGAGCCACGGCAGTAACGTCTCCAGCAGACTCCCGAGCCGCCGACCGGAGTTGGGAACGGCGGAGGGGAAGGCCAGCAGGAACGCGACGGCCGCGGCGCAGGCCGTGGTGACACCTCCGCGTCGCCATCGGCCGGCATCCTGCCGTGGGGTGGTCGCCGCCCGCAGACGCGCGAGGAGACCGGCCCCGCGGCCGGATTCAGACATCGAATGCCTCGAGGGTGACGAGCGCGGTGGTGTCGTTCTCGTAGCTCACGTTCACCCGGACGACGGCAGCGCCCGCGGCGCCGGTGGGGCCGACGGACGGCATCGGCTCCGCCGGGGAGCCGGCCCCGTCGATGTCGATGCAGATGTCCTCGGCGCAGTGCTCCTCCGGCGGCGCGTCGGGGTAGGTGTCCTTCAGCCATGCCGCCACGTCCGCGCGTGGCATGCGGAACGTCCCGTGCGCCGCGTCATCCAGCCCCCGGCTCATCGAACAGTCCTCGTCCGTGGCTCCCTCGGGAAGGGTGCCGTGCGCGAACTCCATTGCCTCGGCGCAGCTGATCTCCGCGTGTGCCCCGAGGGGATCGTCGCTGACCACCATGGCGATCACCGTCCAGGCGAACAGAACGACCACTGCCGAGAAGGCGAGCACAGGCAGCGCGATCGCCGCCCACAGCAGTCTGCGCGGCCACTTCCCCCGCCGTTGGTCCCGACCGTCCATGCCGCCCCCGTCGCCGTACCGTTCTCCTCGCAGATCCTGCCAGCCCGCTGTGACGGGCGTGTTCGGCGGGCGGTCCGGCAGCACCCGCACACCGGCGTCGGCCGGACACCGGTCAAGTCGGCGGCCGAAGCGGAGAATTGCGCGCCTCACACCCGAACCACCGTTCGGGAGCAGAGAACGCACGGTTAGGCTGAGGCGCCTATGCCCCGCTTCCCCCGCACCGGCCTCCCCCGCACCGGCCGCACGGCGGCCCCTGCTCTGGCCGCCGTCACGGCCGCGGCGGTGCTCGTGTCGTGCACGTCGCACGCGGGGGTGCGGGACGGTGGCCCCGCGCCGAGTCTGTCTCCACCGGTGCGTGCCGAGCCGCTGTGGCCGCAGTACCAGCCGCCCGTGCCGCCGTCGGCGGGTGAGGCCAGTCCCGCGTACCGGCAGTACGAGGCCGTGCCCTCCGTCTCCGTGCCGGCGGACGGTCTGCGCGGGGTGGCCGTGCCCGATCTGCTGGACAACGACCCCAATGTTCCGAAACTGGTCAAGGCCGCGCTGACGGACTGCCCCGGAGAGCAGTGCGGACTGCGCAATCCCGTGTACCGCGAGCTGACCGGTGACGGACGGGACGAGCTCGTGGTCGCGTTCGACGAGCCGAGCGCCTCGTTGACGCTGGTTCAGGTCTACCGGGCGTCGGGCGGCACGGTGCGCCCGATACTGATCACGTGGGGCCAGCTCGGGATCACCGGCGAGACGTTCGGTCACGATCTGGTGATCACCTCCACCGGGCAGGACGGCCGGTTCACCACGCGCTACCGCTGGAACGGCACGGTCATGGCAGCCGTCGCACCGCACGACGATCCGGCCGGCCCCGCAGCAGGGCACAGTGCCGCACCACAGACGAGGACGCCCCGATGACACACCACCGGTTCTCCGCGCCCGGCGCGCCGGCCGAGGCCCGACTGCTGCTCGTCGAGGACGACGAGGTGATCCGCAACACCGTCCGTATGCTGCTCGAACGCTACGGGTTCACGGTGTCGACCGCGGCCGACGGACTGACCGGGCTGGAGATCTTCCGTGACACCGAACCGGATCTGCTCCTCCTCGACGTGATGCTGCCGGATCTGGACGGCATCGGACTGTGCCGCCGGGTCCGGGAGTTCAGCCTCGCCCCGATCCTGATGATGTCCGCGCGCGGCGACACCCTCGACGTGGTGTCCGGGCTGGAGGCGGGTGCCGACGACTACGTCGTCAAACCGTGCGAGAGTGCCGTCCTCGTGGCCCGGATCCGTTCACTGCTGCGCCGTGCCTCCTTCACCCCGGACTCGGTCACCGGACGGGACGGCGCGGCCTCGGACGCCGACGGCACCACGGTGACCTTCGGCGACCTGACGATCGACACCCGGGGAATGGAAGTACGTCGCGACGGGCGGACGCTGGCGCTGACACCGACCGAGCTGCGGATGCTGCTCGAATTCGCCGCCAGTCCCGGTGTCGTACTGGAGCGCCGTACGCTGCTCAGCCGGGTGTGGGACCACGCATGGCACGGCGACACCCGCGTCGTCGATCTCCATGTGCAGCGGCTGCGAGCCAAGATAGGCGCCGAACGGATCGAGACGGTCCGCGGCTTCGGCTACAAACTGCGGCGCTGACATGGCACTGCGCTGGCGGATCGCCGCTCTGGTCGCCGTGGCCATCTGTGCCGTGGCGACCGCCGTCGGCGTGCTGGTGCACCAGGCGTCGCGCGACCGGGAGTTGTCACAGGCGCGGGACGCGGCACGCACCACGCTCGACCGGGCCGCCGTCATCTACGCCCGCACCGGATCCGTGCAGGGTTCGGGCGCGGAGCTGGACGCGCCGGGCCTGCCGCGCTCCCTGGGGACGCTGGTGGCGCGGGGGCATCAAGGCACCGAGTTCACCGCGGGAGAGCGAGGTCCGGCGATGTGGGCGGCCCGGCCGGCGGGCACCCAGGTCCTGTCCGTGCGCGTCGACCTGAGTGTGACCATGCGGGATCTCGGTGCGCTGGACACGAACATCGTCGTGGCGGGTGTGGTCACCACCGCGATGGTGCTGCCGCTGGGCGTGCTCAGCGCGGGGCGGATGAGCCGCCGGCTCCGTACGGCTGCGGGAACGGCTCGCCGCATCGCCGACGGCGACCTCGACGCCAGGATCTCCGCGGCGTCGCGCCCGCAGGACGAGATCGCCGAGATCTCGGCGGCCGTGGACACGATGGCCGCGGCGCTCCAGCAGCGGCTGCGCGGCGAGCAGCGCTTCACCGCCGACGTGGCGCATGAACTGCGCACGCCGCTCATGGGGTTGGTGACCGCGGCCGAGCTCCTGCCGGAGAGCGAAGCGGCCGGGTACGTGCGCGACCGGGTGCGCGTACTGAGCTCGCTGGTGGAGGACCTGCTGGAGATATCCCGGCTGGACGCGGGCGCCGAGCGGGCGGACGCGTCCCGCTGCCCTGTCGGCCCGGCGGTCGCGCAGGCGGTGGCCCGTACCGGCCTGGCAGCGGCGACCGCCGTCGAGGACGCAGGGGCCCGTGCGGAGGCCGAGGACGCGGCGGACGACGATGACACCGCCGTGTGGACGGATCCACGCCGGCTGGAGCGCATCGTCGCCAATCTCGTCGTCAACGCGCACCGCCACGGGCGTGCACCGGTCACCGTCACCGTGGCACGGCATCCGCGGGACTCGTCGGTGACCGTCTGCGTACGCGACCGGGGCGACGGTTTCCCGCAGTCCCTGCTCACGGACGGACCGCAGCGGTTCCGCACAGGTGCGAGGGAACGGGGCACCGGCCACGGCCTCGGTCTGACGATCGCCCAGGGCCAGGCCCAGGTGATCGGCGCGGTGCTGTCGTTCGCCAACTGCCCCGCCGGCGGGGCGATCGCCACGCTGCGGCTGCCCGACCGCCCGGCACCGATACACGACTGATACGGGCGCGATGCACGGGCGACGCAGAGTCGAGGCCCGGCGGATGCGGGCCTTCCGCTCGACGAAGATCTTGGGCATCGAGGATGACGCCCATGCGTATCAGGCGGAACCCGTACCGAACCGTGGAGCAGCAATTCCTGGGCCTCGGCGGTGACGTCGGGCAGTCTGCCGCGGCGTCGGACGGGACGAGAACTGCTCCGGGCAAGCGGCGAGGCGTGTTCCGCCGCAGGGCGGTGCGGCCGGGGCGCACGGGGCTGCGCCGGCTGTTCACCTGGCGTCGGCTGCTCGCCGGTGTGGTGACCTTCGGTGCTCTGGTCGTCGGCGGGTTCACGGTGCTGTACATCGCCATCGACGTCCCCGGGGCCAACGATCTCGCGAAGGCGCAGAGCAACGTGTACCTCTACAGCGACGGCACACGGCTCACGCGGACGGGCGACATCAACCGCGAGCCCGTACCCCTCGACCGGGTCCCCAAGGACGTGCAGCGTGCGTTCGTCGCCGCCGAGAACCGGGACTTCTACAGCGACTCCGGCGTTTCGCTGAGCGGAACCGCACGCGGCATCCTCAACACTCTGGCAGGACGCGGCAAGCAGGGCGGTTCGACGATCACCCAGCAGTATGTGAAGAACTACTACCTGAGTCAGGACCAGACCGTCACGCGCAAGGTGAAGGAGCTGGTCATCTCCCTGAAGGTGGACAGGCAGACCTCCAAGGACGACATCCTGGCCGGGTATCTCAACACCAGTTACTACGGGCGGCTGGCGTACGGGGTGGAGGCCGCATCGCGCGCCTACTACGGCAAGGAGGCGGAGGACCTCACCGTCGAGCAAGGGGCCTATCTGGCGGCGCTGTTGCAGGCCCCGAGCCAGTACGACTGGGCCGTGGCCACGCCCGACGGCAGGCGGCTCGCGGTGGAGCGCTGGAACTACGTCCTGGACAACATGGTCGAGGAGGGCTGGCTGGACCCGGCCCGCCGGCAGAGCATGCGCTTCCCGGTCCCGCTGGCGCCGAAGCCGTCGCAGGGGCTCGCGGGCCAGAACGGCTACCTGGTCGACACTGCGCGGCGGGAGCTGCTGGCCTCGGGCATCAGCGAGCAGGATCTTGCGGGCGGTGGCTGGCGGATCACCCTGAACATCGACCCGGCCCGGCAGCGTGTTCTGGAGAACGCCGTCGCCGCCGGACTGGACGGCGTCCCGGGTGCCGACGGCTCGGCGTCCGGGGCCGACCGCCAGGCCGGGGCGGTGTCGGTGGACCCGAGGAACGGGCGCATCGTGGCTCTCTACGGGGGCCGGGACTATCTGAAGCACTACCTCAACAATTCGCTCCGCGCCGACTACCAGGCCGGACCGACGTTCGCGCCCGTCGCGCTCGCGGCCTCCGCGGAGGCCAAGTGGGAGAACAGGAGCTTCGTGGAACCGGCGCAGATCCGCCGGACGGCGACCGATCTGGGCATGAATCCTCAGGCGAGCGGCTTCACCGCGCCCGGCGCGACGACGCTCGGGCTGATGGGTGTCAGCCCGTTGGAGATCGCGGGCGTCTACGCCACGCTCTCCAACGACGGAAAGAAGGTCACGCCGTCGATCGTGAAGGCGGTGGAACGGGCGGGTGAGACGACAAAACTGCCGCCCTCCGTCGGCGGGCAGGCGGTAAGCCCCGAGACCGCGGGCATGGTCACCGCGTCGTACGGAGCGACAGCACCGCTCGGCAACGGCCGCTTCTCCGTCGTCCGCCCCGCGCCGAGCGCCCTGCAGGGGCGGACCGTGAGCGTCGGCGGTCCGTCGGACGACAGGAAGGCCGACTGGTTCGTGGGCGGGTCTTCCGAACTGGTCACGTCACTCGCGCTGTTCGGTGAGGACGCCACGTCGCAGAAACAGGTGACGCTGGACGGCGCCGGTGACGGCGGCGCGGCGAGGATCTGGTCGATGTACACGGCGGGATCCGCCGACGACGGGCCCTCCCCCCTGCCGGACACGCTCCCGTAGGGGCTGTCCGCGACAATTGAGGGAATCGCAGCAGTACAGGACCGTTGTGGGCAGGTGATCACGGCAGGGCGGGACGGTGTGTGTCTGCGCCGGCCGGTTCAGGTACACGGACCCAACTGCCCCTGGATCAAGGTTTGTTCAAACGGACGCAAAGAACTTCACGCAACGAAGTACTGGGCGACACTGCGCTCTACGGTCACCTCGTGACACTCACCTCTCAGATGGACAAGCCCGTCGGCGAGCGCCGGCGAACCCTGCTGCGCGCGGCTGGCGCCGTCGGAGCCCTGGCCACCGGAGGGCTCGCCCTGGGCGCTGTGCCCGCGCTCGCGTCGCCGGTCGCCGCACCGTCCCGCACTCGGCCGGGCACACCGTCGGGGGCGCTGCGCGAACTCACCGCGGGCAACCGCCGATGGCGGACGTTCCGTCAGGAGCACCCGCACGAGACCGCTGCCGTGCGCGAGGCGCTGATCACCGGGCAGCACCCGTTCGCGGTGATACTCGGCTGCATAGACTCGCGGGTCCCTCCCGAGCTGGTCTTCGACCAGGGGCTGGGCGATCTGATGACCGTGCGCGCGGCCGGCGAGGTGCTGGACGAGGCCGTGCTCGGCAGTGTCGCGTACGGCGTCCTGGAGCTGGACATACCGTTGGTGATGGTGCTGGGCCACCAGTCGTGCGGGGCGGTGACCGCGGCCGTGCAGGCGGAGGAGACGGGCGAGGAGCTGCCGGCGCACATCCAGTACATAGCGGACCGGATACGTCCGGCGATCGACCACAGCCAGCAGGGCGATGCCCGGATCGACTCCACCATCGACCGCAATGTCGCCATGATCACCCGCCGGTTGGCACGCGAGCCCGATCTCGCGGCCAGGATCACCGCCGGGAAGCTCGCGATCGTCGGCGCGCGCTACGAGTTGACGTCCCAGCTGGTGCACGGCATCGCCTGACGGCTCACGACCCGGACCGGCGGCGTGCCGCACGACGGGCGTACCGCCGGGCCGGAGGCGTCAGCGGCGGGCCACGACGAGACAGGCGCGCGGAGCGCCCGAGGGAAGCCGCCCGAGATCGTCGAGCGGCATCAACTCGACCGAGAATCCGGCCTGTTCGAGGTCGGCACGCACTCCGGAGAGCGGGAAGGTGCGGTAGTACATGATGAACTCCGGCCGCCACAGGGCGTTGCGCACGCGCATGGTGACGTCGAAGCCCAGCAGGGCCCAGTAGAGCCACGACCTGGGCCCGGGCGGCGCGAGTACCGGGAAGGCGAAGCATCCGCCGGGGCGGAGCGCGGCGCGGGCCTGAGCGAACAACCGGGGCCGTTCCTCGGGCAGGAAGTGACCGAAGGCGCCGAAACTGACGGCCAGGTCGAACTCCGCGGCGAACGGCAGGGACCGCGCGTCGGCGCGCACCCAGGACACCTCGGGCACGCCCGCTTCGGCGGCGGGCGACGTGGCCCTCGCGGTGTCGAGCATTCCCGCGCTGAAGTCCACTCCGGTGACACGGTCCGTGCACAGCTCGCGCAGCATGCCGACACCCGCGCCGGTGCCGCAGCAGATGTCGAGCCCCGCACGGAAGGGGCCGAGCGGACGCAGGGCGCGCGCCACGGCATCGAGGATCCGGTCCGGGGTCCGGAAGGGGGTCAGGTCGAACTTCGGCGCGAGCAGATCGTAGCCCCGCTCGGTCGAGGAGAGTGCCTGAACGGTGAGTTCTTTGAAGGTGGGTCCCTGTGCGGTGAACATCCCGGCCAGCCTACGGCGTATCCGGTCCACCAGAACCCCCTTTCGTCGGATTGACGATAAGCAGTGGAGCTTATATCGTCAGAGAGACGAAAAGAGGGGGGCCCGACATGGCCGATATCACCGCACGCTTCGGATGGCGTCATCTGCGCGCCGCGCCCACGGCACACATCCGCCACCACCGACGTGGACAACTCACCCACGACGGAACGGGGCTGAGCTTCTGGTTCCGCGCACTGACCGCCGCACTGTCCGAAGTCCCGGTCGACGACCGGGAACTGACCATGTCCTTCCACGCCCGCACGTCCGACTTCCAGGACGTCGGCGTGCAGGCCACCGTGACCTACCGGATCCACGACCCGGCCACGGCAGCTGCCCGCCTCGACTTCTCCGTCGACCCCGACACCGGCGCGTGGCGCGGGGCTCCGCTGGAGCAGATCGCGACGCTGCTGACCGAGACCTCGCAGCAGCATGCGCTGGACGTGCTGGCGCGCACCCCGCTGGCAGCCGCACTGGCCGACGGCGTCGCCTCGGTGCGCGAGCGCATCGGGCAGGGGCTGGCTGCCGAACCCCGGCTCCCGGCAACGGGCATCGAGGTCGTCGCGGTCAGGGTGATCGCGATCCGCCCCGAGCCCGAGGTCGAGCGGGCGCTGCGCACGCCCGCCCGTGAGCAGATCCAGCAGGAGGCGGACCGGGCGACCTACGAGCGCCGGGCCGTTGCCGTCGAGCGTGAGCGCGCCATCGCCGAGAACGAGCTCGCCAGCAAGATCGAACTTGCCCGCCGCGAGGAGCGGCTCGTCGAACAGAACGGCACCAACGCACGCCGCCAGGCCGAGGAGAGCGCCGCCGCCGATGCCGTGCGGGCGAACGCGGAGGCATCTCGTACGGTGCGGCTCGCCGGGGCCGAGGCCCAGGCGGCGCAACAGGTCGGCGCGGCACGGGCCGAGGCCCAGGCGGCGTGGCTGCGGGTGCACGCCGATGTGGACCCGGCAGTGCTGCACGCCCTGGCCGTCACCCGGCTCGCCGAGAACGTCCCCCGCATCGACAGCCTCACCCTCTCCCCCGACGTCCTCACGGGTCTGCTCGCCAGACTGGGCGCGGCGGGCGACGGCGGCACGGCGGCGCGGCCGTGAGCCTTGCACCGCGAGCGGTCCTGGTCCACCGCACCAGCGAGTACGAGGAGTTGGTCGCCCGGCACGGCACGCACGGGCAGGCCGACTTCTTCCTCGCCTCCCGCGGGCGGAGCATCCGCGAGATGGCCGAGCGGCACCACCGCACGCAGCGGGCACTCGCGAACGTGGCCGCCGCGGTGCCGCTGCAGTGGCGCCGGGCCTCGGTCGAGCGCGCGGACCTCGACCGTTTCCTGTTCGCGCCAGAGGACGTGGTGGTCGTGGTGGGCCAGGACGGTCTTGTCGCCAATACCGCGAAGTACCTCGACGGCCAGCCGGTGATCGGCGTCGACAGCGACCCGGGCCGCAACCCCGGCGTCCTGGTGCGGCACCGGGCCGCCGACGCGGCGCGGCTGCTGCGCTCGGCCGCCCGGCCGGGCAGCGGCGCCGACGAGCTGACCATGGTGGAGGCGGTCACGGACGACACGCAGCGGCTGCTGGCGCTCAACGAGATCTACGTCGGCAGGCCGGGGCACCAGACCGCCCGGTACCGGCTCGGCCCCGAGGCCGAACCGGCCGGCGCCCACGCGACGGACACCGGGACGTCCGGTGTCCGCGCCGGGGCCGGCGCCGGCGCCGAGGCGCAGGCCTCCTCGGGTGTGCTGGTCGGCACGGGCACCGGCGCCACCGGCTGGCTGCGGTCGCTGTGGCAGGAGCGGGGCAGCGCGCTCGCGCTGCCTTCGCCGACGGACCGGCGCCTGCTCTGGTTCGTCCGGGAGGCGTGGCCGTCCCCCGCCACCGGGACCGCGCGGGTGGCGGGGGCGCTGAGCGGCGCGGAACGGCTGCGTATCACGGTGGAGTCGGACCGGCTGGTCGTCTTCGGCGACGGGATGGAGTCCGACACCCTGGAGGTGACCTGGGGCCAGTCGGTCCGCGTGGGGGTCGCCGACACCGCACTGCGACTGCTGATCTGAGCCACTTCCGGACCGCCGCCGACCCGCCGAATGGCCGGAGATCGCTCTAGTAGTCGCAGCCAGTGGTTTCTACCATTCGACCACTCCCGGTCTTCACGACGTGAGCACGGCGTGCGCATGTCATGTGCATGACGTTTCAACTTCGCCATGCGCGCGTCACCGTAGATCCGCATCTGTTCCGCTGCTCAATCCAACGCACTTGGTCTGTGACGGCCGTCCCCTGAGCGGCCGCACCCCCCACCTCGCGGCGGGCATCACAGCTGCCCGTTCCGCCCGGCACTGAACGCTATGGATTGGAGACCCATGAACGCCGGCCTGCTGGTGGGCGGAGCGATCGCCGCTCTGCTCACCACCGCCCTGCCCGCGCACCACAGCCCGTCCGCCATCACCGACCCGCCGCCCGACAAGATCGTCATCGAGGTCGCGACGGTCAACGGCTCCGGGTGCCCCCTGGGAACGGCGGCCGTGGCCGTCTCCGAGGACAACACCGCCTTCACCGTGACGTACAGCGAATACCTGGCGCAGGTGGGCGGCAACTCCTCGCCCACGGCAGCCCGCAAGAACTGTCAGCTCAATCTCATCGTGCACGTGCCCGGCGGCTTCACCTACGCGGTCGCAAGCGCCGACTACCGCGGCTACGCCTCGCTCCAGCCCGGCGCCAGCAGCACGGAGAAGGCCTCGTACTACTTCCAGGGCTCACCGAGCACGGCCTCCAGAACGCACACCTTCCGTGGTCCGCACGAGGACAACTGGCAGGCCACGGACGAGACCGACTGGGCACAGCTCGTGTGGGCACCCTGCGGAGTGCAGCGGAACTTCAACATCAACACCGAACTCCGCGTCAACGCCGGCACATCGGACCCGAAAGCCACGAGCTACATGACGATGGACTCGACCGACGGTGACATCAGCACGATCTACCACCTGGCGTGGAAGGAGTGCCCGAAGAAGTGACCGGCCGGGCCCTTCTCCTCGACTCGGGGAAGGGCCCAGGGCCTCTCTTTCGGACGAGCCCGGCGCTTTCGGACGAGCCCGGCAGGATCCGGAAGAGAGGCCCTGGCTCCGGCCGGGCACCCCTCCCCCGGCCGGGGCGTCAGCTCTCCTTGCGCAGATCCGGCGAGGACCCGCCCGGCTCGGGCGACGGCGCGTCGGTGCCAGGCTGCTCGGCCGCGGCCGGGTCCAGCAGCCGCATCAGGAAGTTACGGGTCCGCTCGTGCTGCGGATCGCCGACGACCTGCTCGGCCGGGCCCTGTTCGACGATCACGCCCCCGTCCATGAACACGACGCGGTCGGCGACCTCACGGGCGAAGCTCATCTCATGGGTGACGACCATCATGGTCATGCCTTCCGCGGCCAGCTGCCGCATCACCGCGAGAACGTCGCCCACCAGTTCCGGGTCGAGCGCCGAGGTCGGCTCGTCGAAGAGCATGACCTCGGGGTCCATGACGAGCGCACGGGCGATCGCCACCCGCTGCTGCTGGCCGCCGGACAGCTGCGCGGGGAAGGCATCGGCCTTCTCCGCGAGCCCGACCCGCGCCAGGTTCCTGCGGGCCACCTCCGCCGACTGCTTCTTGTCCCGCCGCAGGACGCGCCGCTGGGGCAGCGTGAGGTTCTCCGTCACGTTCACGTGCGGGAAGAGATTGAACTGCTGGAAGACCATGCCGATCCGGCGGCGTACGGCGTCGATGTCGACGTCGAGGTCGGTGACCTCCGTACCGCGGACGAACACCTGGCCCGAGGTCGGCTCCTCCAGCAGGTTCACACAGCGCAGCAGCGTCGACTTGCCCGAGCCGGACGGGCCGATGACGCAGACCACCTCGCCCCTGGCGATCTCCAGGTCGATGCCGCGCAACACCTCGTTGTCCCCGAAGGACTTGGTGAGGCCCTTGATCTCGATCTCCGGACGGTCCGTACCGGCCACGCTCCCGCTCCTCACCGCCGTCGATTTCTCTGGCATCCCGTCCTCACCTTGCCTTCTCGCCGCGCGCTTCGAGGCGGCGCACCACGAAGCTCAGCGGCACGGTCACCAGCAGATAGCACAGGCCGGCGACCAGGATCGGTGTGGAGTTGGCGGTCTGGCTCGCCAGATCCCGGCCGAACTTGGTCAGCTCGCGCTCGTCCAGAGTCACACCGAGGAACAGCACGAGTGACGAGTCCTTGAAGAGCAGCACCAGCTCATTGGTCAGCGGCGGGATCACGATGCGGAACGCCTGCGGAATGACCACCGAGACCATGGCGCGGGCGTGCGAGAAGCCGAGCGAACGCGCGGCCTCCATCTGCCCCTTGGGAACCGCCTGGATGCCGGCCCGGATGGTCTCGGCCATATAGGCAGCGGCCACGAGACCGAGGCCGAGGGCGACCTTTCCGTACGTGCCGCCGGGGATCTCCGTCCCCGGGAACGCGAGCGGCACCGCGACACCCACGAAGATGAAGATCAGCAGCGCCGGCAGTCCGCGGAAGATCTCGATGTAGAGGCTCGCGACATAGCGGTAGGGCGCGACCGACGACAGCCGCATCAGCGCGATGATCAGACCGAGGACGAGACCGAAAGCGAATCCGGACATCGTGTAGATCACCGTGTTGCGCAGCGCGATGGTGATGATGTCCGGGAACAGTTCCTTCGCGAGGTCCTTCTGCGCGAACTGGTTCTGCAGGCGGCCCCAGTCGGCGAGGAAGCCGATGACGACGAGGACCGCCACGAAGAGTGCGTACTGAATGCCCTGCGAGACCCGGCGCCGCTGGCGCCGGGTGAGACGTGAGGTCACGACTGGCCCTTGGGCAGCGGGCCGATCCACTGCTCGTACAGCTTGTCGTAGGTGCCGTCGGCGTGGGCGTCGTTGATCGCCTTGTCGATCGCGGCGCGGAGCTTGTCGTTGCCCTTCTTCACCGAGAACCCGTACTGCTCACCGGTGTCGATGTTCTCGCCGAGGACGAACGCGGCCGCGTTCGCCTTGTCCTTGAGCCAGCCCTGGACCACCGGGTAGTCGATGACGACGGCGTCCACCTGGCCCGTGCGCAGTCCGTTCAGGACGGCGTCGGAGCTCTCGAAGGCGACCGGGTCGAAGCCCTGGCTCTTCGCGTAGCTCTCGCCGGTGGTCTCGGCCTGCGCGCCGAGCTTCTTCTTCTTGGCCTTGACGTCGGCGAGCGACTTCACGCCACTCTCCTTGGTGGCGAGCAGTGCCTGGGTGGCGTCGAAGTAGGGGACGGAGAAGTCCACGTTCTTCTTGCGCTCGTCGGTGATCGTCATCCCGGCCGCGGCGAGGTCGCACTCGCCGGAGTTCAGGAACGCACCGGTCTTGAAGTTCTCGAACGGTGTGTCGAGGACCTTCTGCTCGACCTTGAGGTTCTTCGCCACCAGATCGACCAGCGCGACGTCGAAACCGACGATCTTGCCGTCCTGCTCGAACTGGAAAGGCGGGTAGGGCAGGTGGGTGCAGGTCGTCAACTTGCCCTTCTCCACCACCGGGACACCGCCCGCTGCCTCACCGGGTCCGTCGTCGGACGAGGAACAGCCGACGACGAGGAACATGCCGGCTGCCACGGCACCGGCGGTGGTGCGGAAGCGGAAGCTTCGGTGGGTGCGACGGCCGCTGGCCTTCCCGAGCACGGTGACCTCCAAGGGTGTGGGGGCTGGCAGCCACCGTTTTGGCGGCCGCCCGCCGTGATCGTAAGCCACTTGGGCCGAACCACGACGCAGCTGTCCACGACGCGTTCCTGCCCCGTCCGGTGGCTGGACACACCAGCGGAATCCGCCACCGGCCGTCCGCGTTCCGCGCCCGTCGCCTACGCTGAGCCGCAACGGGCCGCCGCCGCACGGGCGGACAAGCGGAACGCATGGTGACGACCGGTGAAGGGGGCTGGGATGCGGCTGCGCACGCGCCGGTCTCTCGCGTCCCTTCCGTCCGTGCTCCTCGGCGTCTGGTCGCTGCTCGTCGTCCTCCTCGGAACGGCTCCGGGCGCGCAGGCCGCCCCCGCGCCGTACGCGGCGCCATGGGCCGCCGCACCCGGGGCCGTGGTCGTCCACGACCCGGCCCCCGCCCAGTTCGTCCGGGACATGCAGCAGGGGCCCGACAAGGCGGTGCAACAGACCGCCGCGGCCGAGCACACCCTCCGCATGCCCGCGCCGCCCGCGCTCACCGCCGCCGGCGCCGTCGAACAGCCGCTCCCGCTGCGCGCGGCCATGACGGCGGGGCCACGCCAGGAGCGGGCGCCGCCTCGCGACGCGTACGACCCGCGGCACACCCGCGGACCCCCTTCCATCCGGCACAGCTGACGTTTCCCTGCGCCCGCGACCGCCGGGCCCGCGGCATGCCCGCGGCCCGGCCGACGCACGGCGCCCTTTCCCCAGGGCCTGCCAGGTTCTGTTCGCACAGTGTCACCGTCCGCCCGTAGGGCGGGGTGACGTGGCGGACACGACCACGACCGGGCCCGACGTCCGCCCGTCCGCACGGTACGGCGTCCGCGACCAGGTCCTCGGGGCCCGCGGACTCCCTGCACGCGCGGAACCGCCCGTGGAGTCCTCATGTCGTCTCGCCGCGCCACGCTCTGGCGTGCGCTCATCGCGCTCGCCGTCGTCGCCGTCTCGCTCTATGTCTCCCTGACCACACCCGCCCGCCTCGGACTCGATCTCCGCGGCGGGACCCGTATCGTCCTGGAAACCCAGGACTCCCCCACCGTCCGCGCCGACGCGGCCGCCACCGACCGGGCGCTGGAGGTGCTGCGACGCCGCGTCGACGGACTCGGCGTCGCCGAACCCTCCCTCGCCCGCTCCGGGGAGCGACGCATCGTCGTCGAACTGCCCGGGGTTCAGGACCCGCGCAAGGCCGCCGAAGTCATCGGCCGCACCGCGCAGCTCACGTTCCATCCCGTGACCGGGCCCGCCGAAGGTCCCGCCGGCCGACCGTCGGCGAACGGGTCCCGCGTCCTTGCCGATCCCGACGCTCCCGGCGGCTTTCTGCGACTGGGGCCGACCGCACTGACCGGCGACGGGGTTCAGGACGCGGAAGCGGTGCTCGACACCCGGACCGCGCACGGCTGGACGGTCGACCTCTCGTTCCGCGGTGACGCCGGGAAGACATGGGCCCGCATCACCGGCGAGGCGGCGTGCGCCGCGCCGGGCGATCCCACCCGCCGGGTGGCGATCGTGCTCGACGACCGGATCGTCTCCGCTCCCGGCATGCAGGACGGCGTGCCCTGCAAGGCGGGTATCACCGGCGGTTCGGCGCAGATCACCGGGGGCTTCGAGGCCGCCGAGGCCCGTGACCTGGCTGCTCTGGTGAAGGGTGGCGCTCTGCCGGTGCCGGTGACGGCGATCGAGCAGAGCACCGTGGGGCCGACGCTCGGCGCGGAGGCGATCCGTGCCAGCGCACTGGCCGCCGTGATCGGACTGGTCTGCACCGGCTTGTTCATCATCGTCGTCTACCGGCTGCTGGGGGTGCTCGCCACCGTCGCGCTCGCGCTGTACGGACTCATCTCCTATGCGGCGGTCGTGGCGCTCGGTGCGACGCTGACGCTGCCGGGGCTGGCCGGTTTCGTCCTCGCCATCGGCATCGCGGTCGACGCCAATGTGCTCGTCTTCGAACGCGCCAGGGAGGAGTATTTGCGCCCTGGCGGCCGCAGGCACAAGGGGCCCCGCGACCTGTGCGCGCCGCTGCGGACCGGGTTCGCCAAGGCGTGGAGCGCGGTGGCCGACTCGAATGTGACGACACTGCTCGCCGCGGGGCTGCTGTTCGTGTTCGCGACCGGGCCCGTCAAGGGGTTCGGGGTGACCCTCGCCATCGGTGTGCTGGCTTCGATGGTGTCGGCGATGCTCATCACGCGGCTGCTCGCACAGTGGGCGGTGCGGAGGTCGTTCGTGCGGGCCCGTCCCGCACTCACCGGGATGGCCACCACCGGGCGGCTGCGCGCGCGGCTTGCCCGGCGCACACCGCGGTTGATGCGCCACCGGCGGCGCTGGCTCGGTATCTGCGCGGGTCTGCTGCTGCTCGCGATCGGCGGGATCGGTGTGCGCGGGCTGGAGTTCGGCGTCGAGTTCACCGGCGGGCGGACAGTGCAGTACGCGGCCGAACGGCAGGTCGACGCCGATGCCGCGCGCGAGGCCGTCGTGGAGGCGGGTTTCCCGCAGGCCGTGGTGCAGACGACGGACGACAGGAGTGTCTCCGTACGCACCAAGGAGACCGGGGACGACCAGCAGCAGCGGATCCGCGAGGCCCTGACCGCCGTGGGCGGTGAGGTCACGGTCGAGCGGGACGATCTGATCGGCCCCAGTCTCGGCGGCGAGCTGCGCACGCATGCGCTGATCGCACTCGGTGTCGCGGTCGCTGCTCAGCTGCTGTACCTCACGGTGCGGTTCCGCTGGACGTTCGCGGGGGCCGCTGTCGTGGCGATGGTTCAGGACGTGGCGCTGGTGGTGGGGTTGTTCGCGTGGCTGGGAAAACCCGTCGACAGCGTCTTCCTGGCGGCGCTGCTGACGGTGGTCGGCTACTCGGTCAACGACACGGTCGTGGTCCTGGACCGGCTGCGTGAACTGCGTCGTACCGGAACGTCGCTGCAGTGGGCGGACCTTGCGGACCGGGCGGTGGCGCAGACTCTGCCGCGCACGGTGAACACGGGTATGGGCGCGCTGTTCGTGCTGCTGGCGCTTGCGTTCCTCGGCGGCGACTCGCTCGCCGACTTCTCCGTGGCGCTGCTGGCGGGTGTGGTGGTGGGCATGGCGTCGACGGTGTTCACCGCCATGCCGGTGACCGTGATCCTGCAGAACCGCTGTCCGGACCGGCCGGGGAACGGCGGCTCGTCCCGCGGTTCCTCCCGGAGCGGGCGTGCGGCGCGGCAACGCGACCGCAGTGGCGCGGTGGTCTGACCACTGCGTAGCTGACGTCGGTGGGCGGGCAGCCGTGCGGCTGCCCG
This sequence comes from Streptomyces sp. NPDC043812, assembly GCF_056436245.1. Taxonomy (NCBI): domain Bacteria; kingdom Bacillati; phylum Actinomycetota; class Actinomycetes; order Kitasatosporales; family Streptomycetaceae; genus Streptomyces; species Streptomyces sp. NPDC043812. The sequence goes on along the minus strand of NZ_JBWKCY010000009.1, from coordinate 43,728 downwards.
CCCACCGATGTCACGCGCCCGCCCTCCACCCAGCGAGGGCCCGCGGGTCAGCCGAGGGTGTCGGCCGCGAGAGCGTCCACAGCCGCCGTGGCGAAGGCGTGGTCCTGCTCCGGGGCGCCGCCGCCGATGCCTATCGCGCCGATCAGCCGGCCGTCGCGGTGGACGGGGACGCCGCCGGCGATGAACAGCAGGGGACGGTCGAGGGCGGTGGGCAGGGTGTGGAACGGTCCGCCGGGCTGGACGGCGTCGACGAGATCGGCGGTCGCGCTGTCGAGCTGGAGGGCGGTGTACGCCTTGCGGGTGCTGGTCTCCCCCGCGATCAGGACGGCCCGGTCGTCACGCCGGAAGGCCAGCAGGTTTCCGCCGGCGTCGAGGACGCTGACGGCCACGGTGACCTGGGCCGCGTCGGCGGCGGTGCGGGCCGCGTCGAGAAGGGTCTCCGCGTCCTGGGTGGTGAGCGGGGCGACGTCAGTGACAGTGGTGCTCATGAGGGGGGTTCCTGTTCCTGTCGGTGAAGTGGTGGAGCGGTTGGTGGATCAGTGGTGGGCGGCGGGGGCCGGCCGGGCCGCCTCGGTGACGGAGCCGGTGACGACGCGGCCCGTGCCGCTGCTGCTCGTGAGGCTGCGGCGTTCGAGGGCGGCGGAGAGGACGGCCAGGAGGAGGGCTGCGGCGGCGAGGGCGGCGCCGACCCAGTTGGGGGCGGTGAGGCCCATGCCGGCGGCGATGACCATGCCGCCGAGCCACGCGGCGAGGGCGTTGCCGAGGTTGAAGGCGCCGATGTTGACGGCGGAGGCGAGGGTGGGTGCGCCGTGGGCCTGGTCGAGGACCCGCTTCTGGAGCGGCGGGACGGTCGCGAAGCCGAGTGCGCCGATGAGCACGATGGAGATCGCGGCGAGCACCTTGTGGTGTGCGGTGAGAGTGAACAGGGCCAGCACGACGGAGAGCGCGGTCAGCGTGACGTAGAGCAGGGGCATCAGGTGCCGGTCTGCGTAGCGTCCGCCGAGCAGGTTGCCGCCGACCATGCCGGCGCCGAACAGGACCAGCAGCCAGGTGACGGAGGAGTCGGCGAAGCCGGCGACCTCGGTCATCATCGGGGCGATGTAGGTGATGGCGGCGAACACACCGCCGAAGCCGAGAACGGTCATCGCCATGGCGAGCAGGACCTGGGCGTTCTTGAACGCGGCCAGCTCGTGGCGCAGCCGCACCCCCTGGGGCGTGGGCAGGTCGGGAACGAGCTTCGCGATGCCGGCCAGGCCGATGACGCCGAGGGCGGCGACGAGCGCGAAGGTGACGCGCCAGCCGAGGGACTGGCCGATCAGGGTGCCACCGGGAACACCGACGACGTTGGCGACGGTCAGGCCGGTGAACATCATCGCGATCGCTCCGGCCTTCTTGTCCGGGGCGACCAGTTCCGCGGCGACGACGGCGCCGATGCCGAAGAACGCGCCGTGTGCGAGGGAGGCCACGATCCGGCCGGTGAGCATCATCCCGAAGGTGGGCGCGAGGGCGGAGACGAGGTTGCCGAGGACGAACAGGCCCATCAGCACCATCAGCATCCGCTTGCGGGACACCTTGGTGCCCAGTGCGGTCATCAGGGGGGCGCCGGCCACCACGCCCAGGGCATAGCCGGTCACCAGCAGCCCGGAGGTGGGGATCGAGACTCCGAAATCGGCCGCGACGTCGGGCAGCAGCCCCATGATCACGAACTCTGTGGTGCCGATACCGAAGGCCCCGACTGCCAGAGCCAGAAGCGCGAGAGGCATGGGAGAACCCTTCCAAAGGAATGCGAGAGCGCCTTACGAGCGTCCACAATAATTGCATCCGCATTTACTTGCAAGCGCGCGCTATTGCAGAAGGGTTCTATCGGGAACGCCCAGGCCGGGTGCGGCATCAGGAGCCGACGGGACGGCGGTCCAGACCAAGCCCTTGACAGCGACTTAGTTCACTTCTTAAATCACGTACTGAACTAATCCCCCACCCTGTCGACGCAGGCCCTCGCACACCCCTGCGTCCTGTCTGTCATATTCATGACAGACCCCCTTCCTCCCTCACATCCCGGAAGGGAGAGTCATGGACTCCCCGCGCTTCCCCCGGCGCCTCCTCGCCCCCCTCGTGTCCTTAGCGACGATCGCCGCGCTCGGCACCGGCCTCCTGGGCGGCACACCCGCCCGCGACACCTCGTCCGCCGCGCCGGCGGCGGCCGCCGCCGTGACGTTCTCCGACGAGTTCGACGGACCCGCCGGATCGGCGGTCGACACCGGCAAGTGGCAGATCGAGACCGGCGACAACGTGAACAACCACGAGCGGCAGTACTACACGGCGGGCAACCGCAACGCGGCGCTCGACGGCCAGGGTCATCTGGTCGTCACCGCCCGACGGGAGAACCCGGCCGACTACCAGTGCTGGTACGGGCGTTGCGAGTACACCTCGGCCCGGCTCAACACCGCGGGCCGGTTCACCACCACGTACGGGCATGTCGAGACGCGGATGAAGGTGCCGCGCGGCCAGGGCATGTGGCCGGCGTTCTGGATGCTCGGCAACGACATAGGCCAGGTCGGATGGCCCGCCTCCGGTGAGATCGACATCATGGAGAACGTCGGCTTCGAGCCGTCGACCGTCCATGGCACGCTCCACGGCCCGGGTTACTCGGGCTCCGGAGGCATCGGCGCCGGTTACACGCTGCCCGGCGGGCAGGCGTTCGCCGACGCGTTCCACACGTTCGCCGTCGACTGGTCGCCGAACAAAGTGACCTGGTCCGTGGACGGAAACGTCTACCAGACCCGCACCCCGGCCGATCTCGGCGGCCGCCAATGGGTGTTCGACAAGCCGTTCTTCCTGATCCTGAACCTCGCGGTCGGCGGCTACTGGCCCGGCGACCCCGACGGCGGCACCGTCTTCCCGCAGCAACTCCTCGTCGACTACGTGCGCGTCACCACGGGCGACAGTCCCGCGGGCACCGGTCCGATCACCGGAATCGGCGGCAAGTGCGTGGACGTCGCAGGCGCCAACACCGCCAACGGGACTCCCGTACAGCTCTACGACTGCAACGGCACCGCTGCGCAGCAGTGGAACGTCGGCAGCGACGGCACCGTCAGGGCCCTGGGCAAGTGCCTCGACGCTGCCTCCGGCGGCACCGCCGACGGAACGGTCGTGCAGCTGTGGGAGTGCAACGGCTCCGCCGCACAGCGCTGGGACGCCAATGCCGCACGGGACATCGTCAACTCTCAAGCGAACAAGTGTCTCGACGCCACCGGCAACAGTTCGGCCAACGGAACCCGCCTCCAGCTGTGGACCTGCACCGGAGCGGCCAACCAGAAGTGGACGGCACCGAGCACCGCCTGACCCCGCCCAACCCCCCACACAGCCGTCACCCGCACAGGAGTAGATGTGCTCAGAACGAAGCGCACGACCACTGTCGGCAGGCACGCCTTCGCGCGTGCCCGCCGGATACGGCCCCTCACCGCGACGCTGGCCGCGGCGGCCGCCGTCTGTTCCGCCGTCGTCGCCCTGCCGTCGTCGCAGGCCGCGCCGCCGTCGGGTGCCGCGGGTACCGCCGCTGCACCGCCGACCGGCTGGACCACCGTGGTCAACAACGGCAGCGGAAAGTGCCTGGACGCACGTTCCGCTGCCACGGCCAACGGCACGGCGGTGCAACAGTACGCATGCAACAACTCCACAGCCCAGCAGTGGCGTTTCACCGCCACGAGCGACGGCCATGTGCGGATCGAGAACCGCAACGACGCGGGTCAGGTCGTGGACGTGAGCGACGTGTCCACCGCCGACAACGCTGCCGTGCATCTGTGGGCGTACGGCGGCGGCAACAATCAGCAGTGGCAGGCCGTGGACGAAGGCGGCGGCGCGTACCACTTCGTCAACCGGCACAGCGGCAAATGCCTCGACGTACCGTCCGCGTCGACGGCCGACAGTGTCCAGCTGGTGCAGTACACCTGCAACGGATCGGCGGCCCAGCGATTCCAGGTGGCGCCCGTGAGCACATCGCCCGGTGATGTGGACCTCGGTCCGAACGTGGCCGTCTTCGATCCGTCGATGCCGTCCTCGACCATCCAGAGCCGACTGAACTCGATCTTCCAGCAGCAGGAGACGAACCAGTTCGGCTCGCAGCGCTACGCGGTGATGTTCAAGCCCGGCACGTACAACAACGACGTCAACGTCGGCTTCTACACCCAGGTCCTCGGCCTCGGCCCGTCGCCCGATTCGGTCACGATCAACGGTGCGGTGCATGTCGAGGCCGACTGGTTCCCGCCGCAGAACGCCACCCAGAACTTCTGGCGCGGCGCGGAGAACCTGTCGGTGAACCCGAGCGGCGGCACGGACCGCTGGGCGGTCTCACAGGCGTCCGGCTACCGGCGCATGCATGTGCGGGGCAACCTGGAGCTGAGCGACGGAGGCTGGTCCAGCGGCGGCTTCATGGCCGACTCCAAGATCGACGGACAGGTGCGCTCCGGCACCCAGCAGCAGTGGCTGACCCGCAACTCCCAGCTGGGCAGCTGGACGGGGTCCAACTGGAACATGGTGTTCGTCGGCAGTCAGGGCGTGCCCGGCAACACCTTCCCGAACCCCCCGTACACCACGGTCGACCGGACCCCGACGGTCCGCGAGAAGCCCTTCCTCTACGTGGACAACGCCGGCGCCTACAAGGTGTTCGTGCCGTCCCTGCGGTCCGACTCGTCGGCCACCACGTGGGCGAGCGGCAATGCGCCGGGCACCTCGCTCGGCATCGACCAGTTCTTCGTCGTCAAGCCGGGCATGAGCGCCGCACAGATCAACGCAGCCCTGGCGGAGGGCAAGAACCTCCTAATCACTCCCGGTGTCTATCACCTGAACCAGACACTCGAAGTGACCCGGCCCGACACCGTCGTGCTCGGCCTGGGGCTGGCCACGTTCATCCCTGACAACGGCATCACGGCCATGACGGTCGCGGACGTGGACGGCGTGAAGATCGCAGGTGTCCTCTTCGACGCGGGCACGGCCAACTCGCGGACACTGATGGAGATCGGCCCTTCCGGCTCCTCCGCATCCCACGCGGCCAACCCGACCTCGCTGCACGACGTGTACTTCCGCGTCGGCGGCGCGGCAGTGGGCAAGGCCACGACCAGCCTGGTGGTCAACAGTGACCATGTCATCGGTGACCACATGTGGATCTGGCGCGGCGACCACGGCTCCGGCATCGGCTGGAACACCAACACGGCGGACACCGGACTGATCGTCAACGGCGACGACGTGACGATGTACGGCCTGTTCGTGGAGCACTACCAGAAGCACCAGACGATCTGGAACGGCAACCGCGGGCGCACGTACTTCTACCAGAACGAGATGCCCTACGACCCGCCCAATCAGGCGGCGTGGATGAACGGTTCGACGCAGGGCTACGCCGCGTACAAGGTCGCGGACTCGGTGACGAGCCACGAGGCCTACGGACTCGGCAGCTACTGCTTCTTCAACGTCAACAACAGCGTGACGGCCGAGCGTGCCTTCGAGGTCCCGAACAATCCGAACGTGCGCTTCCGCAACATGGTGACGGTCTCCCTCGGAGGCACCGGAACCATCCGGCATGTGATCAACGACCGGGGCGGACCGTCCAACTCGTCGACCAATGTGGCCAACCTGGTGAGCTACCCGTAGTGCGGACCAGGGGGTGTCCGGCTCCGACCCGCCGGACACCCGCTACGGCTGTGCGGCCTCCCGCAGGGCGTCGAGGAGGCCGCGCAGCGCGGGTCCCGCGGTGTGGGACCGTCGTACGACGGCGTGGATGGCGCGGACCGGTTCGGGGCCCCGGACCCGGCGCACGACCACGCCCGGGTGCCGGTTCCCGATGCCCATGACCGGCATCAGACTGATGCCGAGTCCGGCGGCCACGAACCCCTGGGCGGTGGTGTAGTCCTCGCTCTCCACGACGAAGTCCGGGCTGAAGCCGGCCGCGCCGCAGGCATCGAGGACGAGTTGAAGGCATGGCCCGGTCGGCCATTCGTTGCCGACCCAGGGTTCGTCGGCGAGATCGGCCAGGTCGAGCACCCGTTTGGCCGCCAGCGCATGGCCCTTGGGAAGCACCGCGCGGTAGGGGTCGTCGACCAGGTGCTCGAAGTGCAGGTCGCCGCCGGGCTCCCCGTCCTGGCGCACCACGAGCGCGACGTCGGCGCCGCCCCGGCGGACGTCGCCGAGCGGGTCGTCGGGGTTCCCGAGTGCCAGGTCGACCCGGACACCGGGGTGGTCCCGCCGGAACCGTGCCAGGGCGGGGGCGACCACCGTGGCCCCGGCGGTCGCGAAGTAGCGGACCGACAGGCGCCCGGTGCGGCCGGCCTTGAGGTCGGCGATCGCCGTCTCGGCCTCGGCGATGTTCTTGCCGATGAGCGCGGCGTGCTCGGTCAGCAGCCGCCCGGCCGCGGTGGGGCGCACCCCTCGGCCCACCCGTTCGAGCAGATCGAGGCCCACCTGTTTCTCCAGCGCGGCCACCTGCTGGCTCACCGCGGACGGGGTGTAGCCGAGATGGGAAGCCGCCGCCGTCACCGATCCGCTGGTCACCACGGCCCTCAGCACCTGCATACGTCGCACATCGAGCATGTAGTACAGGTTAACGGTGGATGCACAACTTTTCACTGGTCATACCGAATCGGGCAGGGCACCGTGGACTTCCGGACGAGGGACGAGAAACGCCGACGAGGGAGATGACCGGGATGCTCAGGGGCGGCCGTGGCACGGCACTGCGGATGGGGGTGCTCGCCCTGTTGTGGGGATCGGCATTCCTGTGGATCGAACTCGCGCTCTCGGGAGGCCTGTCCCCGGGCGTCATCACTTTCGTGCGCTGCGCGCTCGGCGCGCTCACGCTGGTCCTGCTCAGCCGTTTCGCGGGGCATCGACTGCCGCGGGACCGGACGACGTGGGGCCGGCTGCTGATCGCGGCGTTCTTCTGCAACGCGCTGCCGTTCGCCCTGTTCAGCATCGGCCAGCAGACGGTCGACTCGGGCGTGGCCGGCGTCCTCAACGCCACAACTCCCCTGTGGTCCCTGCTGATCGGCCTGCTCATCGGCTCGGAGCGAGGAATCCGCCCAGTGCGGCTCGCCGGACTGCTGCTGGGGTTCGGAGGGACCTTGCTGATCTTCGCGCCGTGGCAGGGGGGCGGGCAGGTCGGCTGGGGAGCCCTGGCGATTCTCGGGGCGGCACTCAGCTACGCGGTGGCCTTCGCCTACATGGCACGCAAGCTCACGGGCCACCGTGGCGGCCCACTGGCACTGTCGGCGGCGCAACTCCTGACGGCGAGCGGGTTCGGCGCGGTGGCCGTTCCGTTGTCGGGCCCTGGCGAGGGCTCCGTCTCCATGACCGGTGTGATCGCCGTCGTCGCTCTCGGGATCCTCGCCACCGGCTTCACGTTCGCCCTCACCAACCGGCTCATCGCCGACGAGGGACCGACGACGGCCGCCAGCGTCGGCTATCTGCTGCCTGTCGTCTCTGTCGCACTGGGCGCCATCGTGCTGGACGAGGAGATCGGCGCGCGGGTGGTGGCGGGGATGGTCGTGGTGCTGGTGGGCGTCGCGCTGACGCGCACGCAGGCCCCCCGCGGCGAGGCGGTCGACGGGAACGCGATAGCGTCGGGCGGCCTCGATGATCGGAGTCGCACGGATGGCACGGATATTCACCGTCTCGGACAGCGTCGTGATCGACGCGAGCCCATCGACGATCTACGCCCAGGTCAGCAACCCCACCCTGATGGGGCGCTGGAGCCCCGAGAACCGCGGTGCAACCGTGCGTGACGGCTCCGAGCAGGCCCACGTGGGCATGGTCTTCGACGGCCGGAACACCCGCGGACGGCTGCACTGGACAACACGATGCACGGTCACCGCCGCCGATCCGGGCGAGCGGTTCGCGTTCCGGGTACGGGCCATCGGGCGGCGGCGGCCGCTGCTGCCCGGCTCCATCGCGACCTGGGAGTACCGCTTCGCACCGGCCGACGGCGGCGGGACGCTGGTCACGGAGACATGGACCGACGACCGGCGTGCCTGGCCCGACTCTCTGGCGAACGCCTTCGACAGGGCCGCGACCCGCGGGCACACCTTCGCCGACTTCCAGCGCCGCAACATCCGTACGACGCTGGACAACCTGAAGAAGGCGATGGAGACCGAGGGCGACCCGGCCGCGCGGTAGCGGCGGACGTCAGCCGGTGGACTGGGTGGCCGCCGTATGGGCGAGGGCATCGAGGACCGGGCGGATCAGCGGATGGGTCTCCGCACCCCTGCGCACGGCCGCGAAGACGCGACGGGTCGCCGCCGGCCCCGACACCGGCCGGACGACGGCGTCCCTCAGCTCCATGCCGCGCAGCGCCGAGCGCGGGACGAGGGCCACGCCCGCGCCCGCCCCGGCAAGCGCGACGACGGCACGGAAGTCGTCGGAGGAGTGCACGACGCGGGGCTGGAAACCGGCCAGTTCGCAGGCGAGCAGCACCATGTCGTGGCACGGGTTGCCGGGGTAGGGGCCGATCCAGTCGCTGTCGGCGAATGCTGCGAGCTCCACCCGGGTGCCGACCGCCAGCGGATGGTCGCGGCGCAGGACGGCGTCGAACGGCTCCGCGTACAACGCCACACGCGCGAGCCGCCGGTCGTCGGCGCCGGGCGCACCCCGGTATTCGACGGCGACAGCAAGATCGGCCTCGCCGTCGAGGACGAGCGGCAGACTCTCGTCGCCCTCGGCGTCCCGAACGCGAACACGGATTCCGGGGTGGTCGCCGGCGAGACGCCCTATGGCAGGGGCGACCACCTCGGCGATGCCGGTCGCGAACGCGGCGACGCTCACCTCGCCCGCAGCACCGCCCGCATACGCCGCGAGTTCGGCCTCGGCGCGCTCGAGCTGGGCGAGCACGGTGTGGGTGTGGGCGAGAAGGATCTCCCCGGCGGCCGTCAGGGTGACGCCCTTGCCGCTGCGAATGAGCAGGGTGTGGCCTGTCTCCTGTTCCAGGGCGTTGAGCTGCTGGGAGACGGCGGACGGGGTGAGGTACAGCGCGGAGGCCGCGGCGGTCACCGTACGGTGGTCAGCCACGGCCCGCAGAATGCGCAGCCGGCGAGGGTCGATCACCCAGCCATTTTGCCAGCCGGGGCCGACCCTCTTCGCGTCAGCCCTTGAGCACCTCACGCGCGTCGATGAAGGCCGCGACGGCCCGCTCGACGTCCTCGGTGGAGTGGGCGGCGGACAGCTGGACACGGATACGTGCCTGGCCCATGGGGACGACCGGGTACGAGAAGCCGATGACGTAGACGCCGCGCTCCAGCAGCAGCTCGGCCATTCGGCCTGCCTCGGCGGCGTCGCCGATCATCACGGGGGCGATGGCGTGGTCGCCGGGCAGGATCTCGAAACCGGCCTCGGTCATCTTCGTGCGGAACAGTGCCGTGTTGGCGGCGAGCTTCTCGCGCAGGTCACCGGCGGACTCCAGCAGGTCGAGGACCTTGAGGGAGGCAGCGGCGATCACGGGGGCGAGGGAGTTGGAGAAGAGGTAGGGGCGGGAGCGCTGGCGCAGCAGCTCGACGATCTCGGTGCGGGCGGCGACATAACCGCCGGAGGCGCCGCCGAGGGCCTTGCCGAGGGTGCCGGTGATGATGTCGACGCGGTCCATCACACCGTGCAGTTCGGGGGTGCCGCGGCCGCCGGGGCCGACGAAGCCGACGGCGTGCGAGTCGTCGACCATGACCATCGCGTCGTAGCGGTCGGCGAGATCGCAGATCTCGGCGAGGGGGGCGACATAGCCGTCCATGGAGAAGACGCCGTCGGTGACGATGAGGCGGCGGCGGGCGTCCTGGGTCTCCTTGAGCTGTTGCTCCAGGTCGGCCAGGTCGCGGTTGGCGTAGCGGTGGCGGCGGGCCTTCGAGAGGCGGATGCCGTCGATGATGGACGCGTGGTTGAGGGCGTCGGAGATGACCGCGTCCTCGGGGCCGAGGATGGTCTCGAACACGCCGCCGTTGGCGTCGAAGCAGGAGGAGTAGAGGATCGTGTCCTCCTGTCCGAGGAACGCGGACAGGCGCTGCTCGAGCTCCTTGTGGATCTCCTGGGTGCCGCAGATGAAGCGGACGGACGCCATGCCGTAGCCCCAGCGGTCGAGCGCGTCCTTGGCGGCGGCGACGACGTCGGGGTGGTCGGCGAGGCCGAGGTAGTTGTTGGCGCAGAAGTTGAGCACGGTGCCGGGTGCACCGCCGGACGTCACGGCGACGGATGCGCTCTGCGGGGTGCCGATCACGCGCTCGGGCTTGTGGAGACCGGCCTCGCGGATCTCGTCGAGGGTGGCGCGGAGGTCGTCGCGGACGGACGCGTACATGAGGATTCTCCTTGGGGCTGTTGCTCGGTGAGACGCGGAGTCAGACGGTCCAGTCGAGGATGATCTTGCCGCTGCGGGCGGTGGCCGCCTCGTCGAACGCCGCGTCGAAGTCCTGGTAGCCGTAGCTGCCGGTGATGACCGGGCTGAGGTCGAGCCCGCCTTCCAGAAGGACGGTCATGGCGTACCAGGTCTCGAACATCTCGCGGCCGTAGATGCCCTTGATGGTGATCATCGAGGTGACGATCTTCGACCAGTCGACGGCGAACTCCTGCGCGGGCAGACCGAGCATCGCGATCCGACCGCCGTGCGTCATGTTGTCGACCATGTCCCGCATGGCCTCGGGGCGGCCCGACATCTCGAGGCCGATGTCGAACCCTTCCTTGAGGCCGAGCTGCCGCTGGGCCGCGGCGATGTCGGTCTCCGCCACGTTCACCGCGAGGGTCGCGCCGGCCTTGCGGGCCAGCTCGAGCCGGGACTCGCTCACGTCGGTGATCACCACATTGCGCGCTCCGGCGTGGCGGGCGACGGCCGCGGCCATGATGCCGATGGGTCCCGCGCCGGTGATCAGCACGTCCTCGCCGACGAGCGGGAAGGACAGTGCGGTGTGCACCGCGTTGCCGAACGGATCGAAGATCGCGGCGACATCGAGGTCGACCTCGGTCCGGTGCACCCAGACGTTGGACGCGGGCAGGGCGACGTATTCGGCGAACGCGCCGTCACGGCCGACGCCGAGACCGACGGTGCTGCGGCACAGATGACGGCGACCCGCCAGGCAGTTGCGGCACTTCCCGCAGACCAGGTGGCCTTCGCCGCTGACGACGTCACCGACGGCGATGTCGGTCACGTCCGCGCCCACGGCCGCAACCTTGCCGACGAACTCGTGACCGAGGATGCGGGGCGTGGTGACGGCCTGCTGCGCCCAGCCGTCCCACGACCTGATGTGCAGGTCGGTGCCGCAGATCCCGGTGCGCAGCACCTTGATCAGCACGTCGCCGGGGCCGGTCTCGGGCTCCGGCACGTCCATGAGCCACAGGCCGGGCTCGGCGTGCTGCTTGACAAGTGCCTTCATCGGTGCGGCTCCAGGCGGGGTGACGGGACTGACCGATTAACGAAAATACGGCTCCGGCCAGTGGACGGGCTCCAATCTGCCCAGCTCGGAGCGTCGCGTCCATCGAGGATTTCTTAAGCGGGCCAACAGTCCTGCTTCACACCCGTGTCAGCCGGCCGCAGCGGGGCGCGGCCGCGGAGGCGGTCCAGCAGCGCGCGGGGCGTGCGGCGCAGCACCGACGGCGCGGCCGGGCTCCGCGGTCCCCGCCCGGGCCCCCCGGCCGCGGGGAGCGGGCGGTGCCAGGCCCCTGCCCGTGGGCGCTGCCCGCTCACCGGCGCGGGTCTGGGCGCGGGCATCAGTGCCCTGGCCTCGCGCAGCGCCTGTGCCAGGCTCACCCGGTGCCACAGGATCTCGTCGGGGTGGTCCGCCACCAGCAGTCGGTCGACCAGCTCCCGGGCGGCCGGCGATTCCGGTCTGCCGGACAGCATGTCGGGCTGCAGTACCCGCAGGTGCGAGCGCTCGTAAGGGTCCGGGACCACGTCGGCCACCGCCACCGGGTCGAGCACCGAGGCGATGGCAGCGGCCCTCGCCCAGGGATCGGTGGTGGCCCGCAGCAGGAGCCCGAGCCGCCGTCCCCGCCAGTTCCTCGGCCGGCGGTCCTCCCCGGCGTCCAGGGCGGCACGCACCGCCGGCGGTGTGCGCCCGGTCAGCAACTCCGCATGGTCCCGGGCGAACTCACGCAGCTCATCGGCGAGATACAGCCATACGACGGCGCGATAGCGGTTCAGATAGAAGCGAGCCGGGGTGAAGTGGCCTGTGCGGGCGAGGCCCGTGAAGCGGTGCGGGCTGACGGCGACGCACTCGGCCCCCTCCCGGGTGCCGACCGTCCTCACCCGCTGCCGCAGCGCGTCGGGGAACCCCGGGGCGCCACGCAGCCGGTCGATCTCCACGCCGGCGATCCGCGGCGGACCGCCGCTCGCCCCCGGAGCGGCGCGCACATGGCCCAGCCGAACGGCGAGGTCCATTTCGCCGCGCCTCAGCTCCAGTTTCCGTGCGGCCCCGTCCAGTGTGAACGTGCGCGCGTCCGTGGCCGCCGATGCGGTGTACTGCCTCGTCATGATGGTCTCCCCCGTGAGCGGTGAACAACTCTCGGTGACGACCTTAGCTCGCGGCGGCGACACTCCGCAGAGCCTGTGGATAACCCTGTTTCCGCAGGTCAGATGGTGGTGCTGCCGGGCTGGCGTGCTTCCACCCCGAGGTGTTCGCCGACCCGGTTGACCATCAGCGTCATCTCGTAGGCGACCTGGCCGACATCGGCCTCGGCAGCGCTGAGCACGCACAGGCAGCTGCCTTCGCCGGCCGCCGTCACGAACAGCAGCGCCTCGTCGAACTCGACCATCGTCTGGCGTGCCCGTCCGGCCCTGAAGTGCCGCCCGGACCCGCGTGCGAGGGAGTGCAGCCCGGAGGACACGGCCGCCAGATGCTCCGCGTCCTCGCGCGCGAGGCCGGTGCTCGCTCCCGTGACCAGGCCGTCGTTGGAGAGCACGAGTGCGTGCTTTATGTGGTCGACCCGCTCGGTCAGGTCGTCCAGCAGCCAGTCGAGTCCCTTGTCCAACGCCATTGCCTGTCCCTCCCCACTCGTACGTTCCCCGTGGCCTCGCGTTCGCCCGTAAGCCTTTCGCACGCGGCGTCGCAGGGCAAGGTGCGGCCGCAAGCCACAGCGCACCGCCCTGACGGCCCTATCCGACGGTGTCCAGCATCCGGGCGGTGTGCATCCGGCCCGCGTACTCGACGAGGCGGACGAGGACCTCCTTGCCCGAGTCGCGGTCGCGCGCGTCGCACAGCACGACGGGCGTTCCCTGGTCGATGTCGAGCGCGCGGGCGACCTCGTGCGCGCCGAACGACCGCGCACCCGGGAAGCAGTTCACCGCGACGACGAACGGGATGCGGCGGTGCTCGAAGTAGTCCACGGCGGGAAAACAGTCGCTGAGGCGCCGGGTGTCGGCGAGGACGACGGCCCCGAGCGCCCCCTGCGACAGCTCGTCCCACAGAAACCAGAACCGGTCCTGGCCGGGGGTGCCGAACAGATAGAGGGACAGCCCCGAGCGGATGGTGATGCGGCCGAAGTCCATGGCGACGGTCGTGGTGGTCTTCCGGGCGACGCCCTCGGTGTCGTCGACGCTCGCGCCGGCTTCGCTGAGCCGTTCCTCGGTGCGCAGGGGCCGGATCTCGCTCACGGCGCCGACGAGCGTGGTCTTGCCGACGCCGAAGCCGCCCGCGACCAGGATCTTCAGCGCGAGGGCAGTGGTGTCCCCGGCGTTGGTGTCAATGCTGTCGGAGGCCATCGGTCGCTTCTCCCAGGGGTGCTCGGGCGGGTTGGGGGCGGATCTCCGCCGGTTCGGGCGAGTGCGCCGGGCGGCGCGGGGCCACGGATATTCGCTGGCGGGCGGTACGGCGGAGGGACAGGATCGCGGCATGCGTGCCTTCCTGGAGACCGGCCGAATGACGCTGCGGCCCTTCGACGAGTCCGACACGGACCGTGTGCTCGCCGTCAACAACGACCCGGAGGTCATGCGCTACATCAACGGTGGTGCAGGGACGACCCGCGAGGAGGTGCTGCGCACGGCGATGCCGCGCCTTCTGCACCGCTACCCGTGCCTGGAGGGCCTGGGCGCGGCGGACGGACGGGGCCACTGGGCCGCGTACGAGCGCGGCGCGCGGGAGACGTTCCTCGGGTGGTTCGTCTTCCGTCCGCTCGCCGACGACAGCTGCGAGGAGGTCGAGCTGGGCTACCGGCTGTCCCGCGACGCCTGGGGCCGCGGGCTGGCGACGGAGGGTTCGCGCGCGCTGATCCGCGTCGGATTCACGGAGCTGGGCGTGCTGCGCGTGACCGCCAACACGATGACGGTCAACGTGCGTTCGCGGCATGTGATGGAGAAGTCGGGACTCCGCTACGTCCGCACCTTCTTCGAGGAGTGGCCGGAGGAGATCGAAGGCTCCGAGTTCGGTGACGTCGAGTACGCCGTGACCAGGGACGAGTGGCTGCGCGCCGACGGGCCCCAGGGCTGAGCGGTCCCGTCCGGCCGCTGCCCCGGCGTCCTCGGGGCGCCCTCCGTCACAAGGCACGCAGGCCCTCGATGACTTCACGCAGGATCCTTTCGTCCGGCAGCTGTGCGGGCGGCACAGGGCGGCTGACCTTCACATATCCGGCTTCGAGCAGATCTCCGAGGAGTACGCGCACGACGCCGACGGGCAGGTCGGCGTCGGCCGCGAGCTCGGCGACCGACTGTGTCTCGCAGCGGCAGAGCGCCAGGAGGGTGCGGTGCTCGGGGCCGAGGAGGGAGTCCTCGGCGGAACCTGGTGCGTCGTCGTCCACCACGACCAGCGCGATCAGGTCGAACCGCACGTTGCTGGGCCCGGGTTTGGTCCGCCCGCCGGTCATGGCGTAAGGGCGCACCAGCGGTCCCGCGTCGGCGTCGTACCACTGGCTGCCGACGGGCTCGGGTGCGGAGCCGTTCATTGCGCGCCGGTACGCGCCGGCGTGCGCAGATGCTCGCCGACACGGCTGACGAGGCGGGCCATCTCGTAGGCGATCAGCCCGATGTCTGCGCTGACCGCGGTGAGCAGGGCGAGGCAGGAGCCGTCGCCGGCAGCGGCCACGAACAGGAAGCCGTCGTCCATCTCCACCATCGTCTGCCGAACGCCGCCGGCGCCGAAGTGGCGTCCCGCGCCCTTCGCGAGACTGTGGAAGCCCGACGCGACAGCGGCGAGGTGCTCCGCGTCCTCCCGGGTGAGCCCGTTGGAGGCGCCCACAGGCAGTCCGTCGTTGGACAGCACGACCGCGTGCCGGACCTCGCCCACGCGCAGGACGAGGTCGTCCAGCAGCCAGTCGAGGTCGCCGAATCGGTAGTGGGCCACGGCTGACTCGTGCTCGGTCATGCTCGGTCTCCTTCACTGCCAGGTACGGGTTCACTGCCCGGGACGGGCGATCCGGGCGCGGCGCCGCCGCCCCTCGCCCAGCCGTTGCGGTAGGCGGTCATCCGGTCGCGGACGAGTTCGGGTGTGCGGTCGTCGGCGCCGTCCTGGTGCTGGCCGGGGCGCGCCCGGTCGGCCGGCGGCTTCTCGCGCAACTGCGGGACGAGGTGGGACTGACGTACGCGGCGGGGAAGTTCGCCGTCGGCTGCCGGCTGGGGAACGTCACGCAGCCGAAGGGCGCGTACGGCGGGCGGCTCGGGAGCCTGCTGCCGGGCATCGGCGGGCGGTCGGCCGGGAGCGGCCGCCTGGGGCTGCGGTCCGGCCGGGATCCCGGACTGGAGCCTCGGCGCGGAGCGGACGGCGCGGGGCGCCGGACGGGGGCGGGACCGTTCCTCGTCCGCCTCGGCCCCGATCTGCCGGGGTGCGGGCCGGCGCGGATCCTGGGACCGGGGCGCAGTGGTGCGCTCCGGCGGCCGGCCGGTAGCCGGCGTTCCGGTGCGCGGCAGCGGGCGGGCGTCCCGGTCCTCCGGAAGCGGCGCCCGCGCTCCACTGCCCGCGGGCAGTTGGCCCTGCAGCAAGGCCGTGGGGAGCAGCACCACCGCGGTGCTGCCTCCGTACGGGGAGGTGCGCAGCTGCACCTTGATGCCGTGGCGTGCGGCGAGGCGGCTGACGACGAAGAGTCCGAGCCGGTCGCTGTCGAAGAGATCGAGCGCCTCCGACTCCGCCAGTTTGCGGTTGGCCTCGGCCAGGGCCTCCTTGCCCATGCCGAGCCCGCGGTCCTCGACCTCCAGCGCGTAGCCGTTGCCGACGGGTTCGCCGTTGATACGCACCTTGGTGTGGGGCGGCGAGAACTGGGCGGCGTTCTCCACGAGTTCGGCCAGCAGATGGGTGATGTCGGCCACGGCGGCGCCGAGCACGGCCGTCTCGGGGAGCTGCCGGACTTCCACGCGTGCGTAGTCCTCGATCTCGGAGACGGCCGCGCGCACGACGCTGGTCAGTGGAACGGGCGTGCTCCATGCGCGGCCGGGTGCTGCGCCGGACAGGATGATGAGGCTCTCGGCGTGGCGCCTCATCCGGGTGGTGAGATGGTCGAGCCGGAACAGGTCGCCCAGTTCGCCCGGGTCGTCGGCCCGGCGCTCCATGGCGTCGAGCAGGGTGAGCTGGCGGTGGACGAGGGTCTGGCTGCGACGGGCGAGGTTGACGAACACGCCGGAGATGCCGCCCGCGAGTTCCGCGCGCTCGACGGCGGCGCTCAGTGCGGCGCGGTGCACGGTGCCGAGCGCTTCGCCGACCTGGCCGATCTCGTCGTCGGACGGCGCTCCGGGGGGCGCCTCGGCCCGGATGTCGATCTGTTCGCCGGTGCGCAGCCGCCGCATTGCCTGCGGGAGTTTGCGCCGGGCGATCTCCAGTGCGCTGTTGCGCAGGGTGACGAGTTCGACGACGAGGGCGCGGCCGATGCGTACGGAGATGACCAGGGCCGCCGCAACGGCCACCAGTCCGAGGAGCACGGCCGCTCCGCCCGGGGTCAGCAGTCCGCCGGCCACGGGGTCGGCACGGTCGGCGGCACTGCGGCGGGCATCGGCGCCGATGTCGCGCAGCGCGGCGCTGACGGTGGCGTGCGCCCGCTCCCAGGTGTCCGCGTTCACCGCCGTGGCGGCACGCCGTCCGGCGGGTGCTTCGGCCACCCGGTCCTCGGCCGTGCGCAGCGCGCGGTAGGCGTTCTGCTCGGTGAGTTCGCGCCAGGCGGCGCGTTCGGGACCGTGCAGATCCGCCGCCGCTGCGTCGGCGAGCGCCGTGCGGGTGGCGGCGGCGCCGGTGAACAGCCTCAGCCGCGAGGCGTCGAAGGACTTGGTGACCTGGGCGGAGGTCAGCAGCGCGTCCTGTCTCGCAAGCATCTCCTGTGCCCGGTCGAGTTCGAGCAGCACGCGTGCGTCGGAGGCCCGCCCGCTGTCCTGTATCCCCGCGACGGAGCCGCCAACGGCGAACGCGGCACCGACGACGTCGTTGTAGGTGTCGTACGCGGCGTTCCAGTCGGCCTCGCCGGCTGCGGCGGAGGTACGGGTCGGGGCCAGCTTGTCGGCGAGGGTGACGAACTCATCGAGCCGTGCTGCCACTTCGCGCGGCACGTCGCCGCCGGCGGCGACGGTCAGGCCGTCGTCGAACCGGAGCCTGCGCATCGCGTCGCCGGTCCGCCGGACCTCGGTGTCGAGGGCGGCGGCACGTTCGGGGGAAGGGGCGGCGATCTGGCGCAGTGCCGCGCGCCGTTCGGCCTGCACCGCAAGGACGGCCGCGGCCACCGGATCGCTCACCTGCTCGTCGATGATGCGCAACTGCCGCAACCGCGCCACGTCCTGAGCGGTCGTCACCGTGGCGAAGCCCCAGAGGGCGAGCAGGGACAGGACGGGGACCATCAGCAGAGAGATGATCTTCGCGCGCACGGTTCGGGGGCGTGGGACGAGGCGCCCCATGCCGGACTGCCGGCTCGCGGGGACCGGCCCCGGGGCGGGCTCCGAACGCGGGGCGGCTTGGCCGGTGTGTTCGACCGCGGGTGCCCCCGCGTGTGCGCGTCGCCCGCGGGAAGTGGTGCCGCCGTGCGGCGGGGGTGGGGGCGGGGTCTTGCCGCCGGGGGTCCTGCGGGGTGTGCGCATGGCCTCCTCGTTCCGGTTACGGGTCTGTTGACGGCTGCGCCGTCGGCTCGTCAGGCGTTCGCCGAGGTGGTGGGCGCGGGGGCGGGCGGGCCGTTCTTCGCGGCGGGTTCGGTGTCGTCCGGGCCGTCGGCGGTGTCGTCGTACTCCCCGGCCGCGGCGTAGGCGGACCGTTCGGCCGCCGTCGGGGTGAGGGCCACGAACGCCGCGGTGACGAAGAGGTAGGAGCCCAGGCCGACGGCGAGGGGGAAGATGAACTGCATCGCGGTGGCGCCGGGCAGCCCGTGGTCGGCAGGCGCCACGTCCACGCCGACGGCGAGCATTCCGGTGTAGTGCATGCTGCTGACCGCCGCGCCCATGACGAGCGAGGCGACCGCGACCGCGATCGGCGACTTGATGTTGAGGGCCGCCCACAGGGCGGCGGTGGCGGCGACCACGGCGATGACGACCGACAGGGCGACGAGCAGCGGGTCGTAGTGGACGGTGCCGTGCAGGCGCAGTGCGGCCATGCCCAGGTAGTGCATGCTCGCGACGCCGAGTCCGGTGGACAGGCCGCCGATGAGCAGGGCCCGCACCCGGTCGCTGCCGTAGCCGACGCAGAAGACGCCCGCGCCGACGACGACCATGGCGACCAGCAGGCTCAGGATGGTCAGTGGCACGT
This sequence comes from Streptomyces sp. NPDC043812, assembly GCF_056436245.1. Taxonomy (NCBI): domain Bacteria; kingdom Bacillati; phylum Actinomycetota; class Actinomycetes; order Kitasatosporales; family Streptomycetaceae; genus Streptomyces; species Streptomyces sp. NPDC043812. The sequence continues at coordinate 25,087 of NZ_JBWKCY010000009.1, read as the reverse complement.
TGTAGCGGATGTCGGTGCCGCGCACGGCGAAGCCGAGCATGGCGACGAAGTGCATCGTCCAGATGCCGGTGCCGATGGCGGATGCCGCGGTGAGCAGCCAGTTCCGCCGGGAGCGGCCGGTGGTGCCGAGGGCGCGCACGGTGCAGCGCAGCCCGAGGGCGGCGCCGATGACTGCCATCAGGTACGACAGCGCAGGGGTCAGCATGCCGAATGCGGCGTGGTCCAGGTGTCCCATGGCCCAGGGACGCTAGTCCGCCGGGGAGCGCACGCCGGGCGCAGTTCGAAAGCTGATGGAATATGACAGAGAGATGTTTCTGAACGATCGCGCACGGCTCGAACGTGTGCACAGAACGGTCACGTGACGCACGCCTGGTTCGTGGCGGATCATGTACGCATGGCCGACGACCACACACGCGTCCAGGAGTTCTTCAGAACCCGTGCCGCGGGCTGGGACAGCCGCTTCCCCGACGACGGCCCGGCGTATGCCGCCGCCGTCGCCGACCTCGGGTTGCACCCCGGCGACGCGGTGCTCGACGCGGGCTGCGGCACCGGCCGCGCGCTCGGGGCGTTGCGTGACGCCGTCGGCCCGCGGGGCACAGTACTGGGCATCGACCTCACCCCCGAGATGCTGATCGAGGCCCGGCGTGCCGGACGGGACGGCATCGGCCGCCTGCTGCTGGGCGACGTGGCCAGGCTGCCGCTGCGTTCCGCCTCCTTGGACGCGGTGTTCGCCGCCGGCCTGATCGCCCACCTTCCGCAGCCGGCCGGCGATCTGCGCGAGCTGGCTCGTGTCGTCCGCCCCGGCGGCGCCCTCGCCCTGTTCCATCCCATCGGCCGGGCAGCGCTCGCCGCCCGTCACGGGCGCGCGCTCACCGACGACGATCTGCGTGCGGAGCCCAACCTGCGGCCGCTGCTTGCCGGTTCGGGATGGCGAATGACCTCCTACGCGGACCGCGACGACCGCTTCCTCGCTCTCGCCGTGCGGGAGGAGGCCGGGGTCTGAAGCCCGCTGCCGACGGCCGAACTCACCATCTGCGCCAACGGCGTTTGTCCACGGCCCGTTCGTACATACGCCCGCCGCCGTTCGAACTCCTCCCGGGGGTGGAAGACTTGAGAGGTCCGGCGGCATGCGCCGCTCACTCTTCCGGGGAAGGTGGTCCGCGTGTTCGCCCGGATCCGCAAGCTCTTCGCCCAGCGTCCCGTCCGGCCCGCGCAGCCACCCGGCTGGGAGCGTCCGCCGCAGCACAACGTCTTCGAGGCCGCGGCGACGTACGTGACGGCGAGCGTCGAGGACGACGAGGACCGGATAGACGAGGCGTCGAGCTGGGTGGCTCCCGACGCGCTCGTCTTCGGGATCAACGAGCTCGCCTGCCGCGCGGTGATAGCCCTCGCCCGCGAGCGGGACGAGCCGGTGGAAACGGTCGCCCGCGGCCTCCTCGGACTGCCCGGAGCGGAACCGTCCCGGCCGGTTTAGGGTCCCTCCGGCGGGGCCGAACCCTCGACGTGCGGGTTACCCACTGGTTATGGTGCGCCGACACGATCGGGATGGGGAGGTTGCCGTGGCCGGGGCGGAAGAGGCCGTCGACGACGACGCGCTGTATGTGCTGACCGCGGTGCTGATGACGCCCGCCCAGTTCCCCAGTGTGCTCGGAGACGACTACCCGGCGGCCTGCGGGGCGCTGGCGCTCGAGCCGTACGCCGAGGGGTACGGCCTGGTCCTCGGGCAGGACTCGGGGGGCGCTCGCTGGACGGTCGTGGTCGACGACGTGTCTCTCGTCGCGGTCGCGATCGCGTCGTGGGACTGCGGGATGGACTACGACCTCTCCCCCGACGAGCGCTCGGTCGTCGCGGCCCTGCCGGGCTGGCCCCTGGCGCTCGCGGTGGCCGCGCCGGGCCTGCCGGCGCCGCACGACCCGGCCCCTGAGGAGGGCGACCGGACTCCGCTCAGCCCGCCCGACACGGATGCGTGGGGGGCCGCCCAGCGCAGGCTCGGGGCGGACGAGGTGGCGCTGCAGTGGGCGCAGTGGCGGGAGCAGACGGGGAACGAGACCGAGCGGGACGCTGCGGATCTTTCCGACCGCGCCCCGGACGACGGCTCCGCGGACGGCGACGACGATGCCGCCGCTGCCGAGCAGGCGGACGACGCCCGGCTGTCCGAGGGGGTACGCCGAGCGCTGAAGGAGGCTCGCGCCTACGCCGACACGCCGCCCCCGGCCGGCCGGGTCAGGTCGTCGTTCGCACCGGGCGGGGCGCGCACCATCCGTGCCGACGGGCCGGGCTGGTCGATGGTCGCGCGGACCGACGACATCGCGTTCGTCCTGCTGGACGACGAACCGTGCGAGGTGATCCCGGTGGAACGGGGTCCGCAACTGCAGTCGCTGCTCGATGCGCTGGAGCAGGTGGCCGTACACCCGGCCTGACGGGCGCACGGCTGCGGCCCGCGTCGAGCATGCGGGCCGCCACCGCCCCTCGGGGGTCCGTGCGGCCGGTGTCAGCGGCCGATCTCACGGCGGGAGGCCCGGCGCAGTCTGCGGCGCTGGCTCGGGTCGAGCATGAAGTACGCCGCTGTCGGGACACCGACCATCACCAGCAGGGACAGCCAGAAACCGAGCAGTGGCATCAGGAGCAGGCCGACGGCCACTCCCCCAATCACGATCTTCGTGCGTGTCGACATTTCCGTCGCCTCCTTCGCGGCCTGGGCCGCTCCTGATGGGAGAACGCGCGGGCTCGTCCCACGGTTCCACTATGCGGTCTCGCGCAGCGGTTCGCCGACCTCGTGCAGATGCGCCAGGGCCTGGCGGTAGGAGTCGACGAGTCCCGTCTCGGTATAGGGGATGCCCAGCGCGCGGCAGTGGGCGCGCACCAGGGGCCGGGCGAGCCGCAGATGCGGCCGCGGCATGCTCGGGAAGAGGTGGTGCTCGATCTGGTAGTTGAGACCGCCGAGGAACCAGTCGGTGACGTGCCCGCCACGGATGTTGCGCGAGGTCAGGACCTGCCGGCGCAGATGACCCCAGTCCCTGCCGTGTTCCTCGTCGGGCATCTCCATGCCCTTGTGGTTGGGCGCGAAGGCCATGCCGAGGTGGAGGCCGAGGAGCATCTGGTGCAGCAGCGCGAAGAGCAGCGCCTGTGCCGGCGGCATCGTGAGCAGCAGCAGGGCGGCGTACCCGGCGACGTGGGCGGTCAGCAGGGCCGCTTCCAGGGTTCGTGCGCGGCCCCGGAGGCGGGCGGGGCGGGTGCGCGAGAAGACGGCCCGGAATCCGTAGACCTTCAGTGCGATGCCCTCGAGGGTGGTGAGCGGGAAGAAGAGCCAGGCCTGGTGCCGGGTCAGCCACCCGTACAGACCGTCCCGCCCCTCGGCCTGCCGTTGCGTGAAGACCAGTATGTCGGCGGCGACATCGGGGTCCTTGTCCACGTGGTTCGGGTTGGCGTGGTGCCGGTTGTGCTTGTCGTTCCACCATTCCTGACTCATGCCGAGCAGCAGGTCGGCGTGGATCAGCTGGATCGTCCGGCTCGCACGGCGGTCGGCGGTGATCTGTGCGTGCCCGGCGTCGTGACCGAAGAAGGCCGCGCGGGCGGAGAGGACCGCGAGCAGCGGAGCGAGGGTCAGCACCCACCAGGAGCGGCCGACGAGTGCCATGCCGGTGATCACTGCGGCGAGGGCAAGGATGTTGACGGTGATGCCGCGGGCGTACCAGGCCGTCCGGTGCTCGAGCAGCCCCTGTTCCCTGACCTGCCGCAGCAGTGGTGCGAATTCGCTGCCCGCGCGCGGCCGGATCCGTGTCGCCGGACCGCCCGCGGACGGATCGCCGTCGGGGTCGGCGGAGGGGTCGGCGGCAGGGGCCGCGAGGGTGGCGGTGGCCTGGGGCATGGTGGTCTCCGGTCTGTTGGCCCGGGTGGGCTGCTGCGTCGTCCGTGCCGGCGGCACACGACCGCTCCGACCTGAGCAAACGTATGAATCGCCGCGTATCCGGGACCATGGCGCCACCACCCGGGCCGTTCGGGGGCAGGCCCGCCGCCAGGGGTGGTGCTGACGCCACCCCACGACAGGCCCTCACATCGAGTGGCCCGTGTCACACACCCATCGCGCCCGGGAGGGGCCGCCGCTGAGGTACCCTCGGCCGCTCCGGCCCTGAGTAGTCAAATTTGAGGAATGTGTCTTCGCTGTGCACAGGCTTCCCGCGGCAATACCGTCTCCGCCCACCGGACCCGCCCTCTCCCTGCCCGTCGTCGCCACCCTCGTCCGCTGCCCCGTGGTCTTCCTGCCGGGTGATCCGGCCCGCGCCGGGCGTGTCGCGTTTCTGCAGCCGCACGACGGCGTGCTCCCCTCCGCCCGGGGCGAGCCCGAACCACTCACCGTCGTCACACCGGAGCTCCGGACGGCAACCGTCCCCGTCCTGCTTCTGAGCGTCGCCGACGCCCTGCCCGTCCTGACCCGGGCACGGACCGCCGACAACGCCTCCGACGCCGCCCGCTTCTGGGGCGCCGCCGCGGTGTTCGCCCTTCAACTGGCCGCACGTGGACTGCTGTTGCCCGGTCTGAGCGCCACCGACACGGACTCATGGCGGATGGGCCCGCTCTCCGCCCAGGACCTCGACCGGCTGCGTACGCTCGCCGCGTCCATGCCTCCCTCCGCCCACGCCGTCCCGCTGGACCCGTCGGCCGTGACGCTGATGCTTCCCGAACCGCAGGCGCTGCTGCGGGAGTTCACCGATGCCGTCGCCGACGAACTGCCGCGCGGCCCGGCGGCTCCCGTTGCCGCCGGCGGGCACGCCTTCGCCGCCGCGGAACCGCTGCAACTGCCCGACCAGCGCGCCTGGGCGGCGGACATCGCCGCCGGGCACGACGCGGGTGTACGGCTGTCGCTGCGCATCGAGGTCACCGGTCTCGACACGGTCCAGGACGGCGGCACTGCCCCGGCGTTCCGGGCCGTCGTCCAAATGCACGGCGTCAGCGATCCCACGCTCGTCGCGGACGCGGCGGACGTGTGGGGCGGCTCCGGTGCGGTGGGCACGGCCTTCGGCCCCCGCGCGCGGCTGGACGCGCTGCTGGCCCTGCGGCGCGCGGCACGGGCCTGGCCACCGCTCTCCCCCTTGCTGAGCGCCGCCGTGCCCGACGCGATCGAACTCGCCGACGAGGAGGTCACGGAGCTGCTGGGCGACGCGGCGCGGGCCCTGGCTGCCACCGGTCTCCAGGTGCACTGGCCCCGGCAGCTCGCCCGCAGACTCACCGCGCGCGCCGTCATCGGTCCGGCCGACGACGAGTCGCCGGGGAGCGGCGGCCACAAGTCGTCCGGGCTGCCGTCGTTCCTGTCGGCCGACGCGGTGCTCGCCTTCAACTGGCGTTACGCACTGGGCGATCAGCAGCTCGGCAAAGCGGAGCTCGACCGGCTCGCGGAGTCGGGCCGTCCCTTGGTGAGGCTGCGCGACGAATGGGTGCTCATCGACCCCGAGGAGGTGCGACGGGCCGGCGAGAGCCAGGACCGCAGGCTCTCCCCCGTCGACGCACTCGGCCTGGTCCTCACCGGCTCCGCCGAGGTGGACGGCCGGCGCGTCGACGTCGAGGCCACCGGCCCGCTGGAGCGTCTGCGCGAACGCCTCGCGGATCCGGAGGGCGGTCCGCAGGAGATCGCCCAGCCCGAAGCACTGGCGGCGACGCTGCGCGACTACCAGCTGCGGGGACTGAACTGGCTCCACCGGATGACGTCCCTGGGCCTCGGCGGCTGCCTCGCCGACGACATGGGCCTCGGCAAGACCATCACGCTCATCGCACTCCATCTGCACCGCCGGACGGACCCCGCTGCCGCCGGACCCACGCTGGTCGTGTGCCCCACCTCGCTGATGGGCAACTGGCAGCGCGAGATCGAGCGTTTCGCCCCCGGCACCCCGGTGCGCAGGTTCCACGGCGCATCCCGCTCCCTCGCGGAGCTGTCCGAGGACGAGTTCGTGCTCACGACGTACGGCACGATGCGCCTCGACGCCGAGCGGCTCGCCGGGACCGGCTGGGGCATGGTCGTCGCCGACGAGGCGCAGCACGTGAAGAACCCGTACTCGGCGACGGCCAGGCAACTGCGCACCATCGGCACGAAGGCACGTGTCGCGCTCAGCGGCACACCGGTGGAGAACAACCTCTCCGAACTCTGGGCGATTCTCGACTGGACCACTCCGGGCCTCCTCGGGCGGCTCGGCACCTTCCGTTCCCGCTTCGCCCAGGCGGTGGAGGGCGGCAGCGACCCGGCGGCCGCCGCACGGCTCTCCGCCCTTGTGCGCCCGTTCCTGCTGCGCAGGCGCAAGTCGGATCCGGGCATCGCACCCGAGCTGCCGCCGAAGACGGAGACGGACCGGGCGGTGTCCCTGACGCGGGAGCAGACGGGGCTGTACGAGGCAGTGGTCCGCGAGACCCTCGCCGCGATCTCCGAGGCGGACGGCATGGAACGGCGCGGGCTCGTGGTCAAGCTGCTCACCGCGCTCAAACAGATCTGCAACCACCCCGCGCAGTATCTGAAGGAGGAACAGCCGCTGATCGCGGACCGTTCGGGAAAGCTGGAGCTGCTGGACGAGTTGCTGGACACCATCCTCGCCGAGGACGCGAGCGTCCTCGTGTTCACGCAGTACGTCCAGATGGCGCGACTCCTGGAGCAGCATCTGGAGCAGCGCGGCGTCCGGACGCAGTTCCTGCACGGAGGCACTCCGGTCACCGCACGCGAGGAGATGGTGCGGCGGTTCCAGAACGGCGAAGTGCCGGTGTTCCTGCTGTCGTTGAAGGCCGCCGGCACGGGTCTGAACCTGACCCGGGCCGAGCATGTCGTGCACTACGACCGCTGGTGGAACCCCGCCGTCGAGGCACAGGCGACCGACCGCGCCTACCGCATCGGCCAGGACCGGCCGGTGCAGGTGCACCGGTTGATCGCCGAGGGGACGATCGAGGATCGCATCGCGCAGATGCTGGAGCGCAAGCGGGAACTGGCGGACGCGGTGCTGGGATCCGGCGAGGCGGGGCTGACCGAGCTGACGGACGCCGAACTGGCGGACCTGGTGGAACTTCGAGGGGGCGGGCGATGAGCGGATCCGGTGAAGTGGAGCGGACGTTCGCGGCGCTGCCGCCGACGCACGGGCGGGGCTTCGCGCAGTCGTGGTGGGGCCGGGCCTGGCTGAAGGCGCTCGAGGACACGGCCCTGGACGGCCAGCAGTTGAAGAAGGGCCGCAAGCACGCCCGGGACGGAGCGGTGGGAGCGGTGTCGGTGCGTCCGGGCCGGATCACCGCGGTCGTCCGCGACCGGGACGGCACGCCCCACCGCAGCGACGTGCTGCTGCAGGAGCTCGGCGACGAGGAGTGGGACCGGTTCCTGGACATGGCGGTCGACAGGGCGGGGCACATCGCCGCCCTGCTCGACCGCGAGATGCCACCCCATCTGGTGGAGGACGCGGCAGCCGCGGGCGTGGAGCTCCTGCCCGGCATCGGGGACCTGGAGCCCGAGTGCACGTGCGAGGCCTGGGACCACTGCCCGCACACGGCGGCGCTCTGCTACCAGGTCGCGCGGCTGCTGGACGAGGACCCCTTCGTGCTGCTGCTGATGCGGGGGCGCGGGGAGCGGCAGCTGCTGGACGAGCTGCAGTTGCGCAGCGTCGCACGGGCGGGCGCGCCGTCACCGCAGGACGGCGAGGACGTCCCGGTGCCCGCCGGGGTGCGGGCCGACGAGGCGTTCGCGGCGCGGAGCATCCTGCCGCCGTTGCCCGCTCCCCCTCCGCTGCCCGAGGAGCCGGGCCCGGCGCCCGCGCTGGACACGCAGACGCCCCCGGCCGCGGGAGTGGACGCGGACGCACTGGAGTTCCTGGCCGCGGACGCGGCGGCGCGGGCGCACCTGCTGCTGGCGCTGGCGCTGACGCCCGGTCACGAGGACCTGCCGCCACAGCCGGTGCCGACCCGCGGTCAGGACGCGGTCCGGATGGCCGCGTCGGTGCCGGGACCGGTGATCGCGGCACGGCTCGCCGAGGGCACCGGGCGCACCCGGGCGGAACTGGACCTCGCGGTGCGGGCGTGGCGTTTCGGCGGGGCCACGGCACTCGCCGTCCTGGAGGAGGACGTCGCACTCGACGCGGCGCTGCTCGCACGGGTGACCACCGCGCTCGACGCGGCGTGGCAGGAGTCCGGCGATCCCGAGCGCCCCCGGGTGAGAGCGGCCGGCCCGGGGCGCTGGACGGTTGTCGGCACCCAGGTGCAGCTGCGCGTGGACGCCGACGGCCGCTGGTGGCCGTTCCGCAAGGAACGGTCCGCGTGGGCACCGGCGGGACCCGCGGCGCCGGACCCCGACTCGGCCCTGGCGGGCGTCCTCGGGGAGCCGCCGACGGCGTACTGAACGCAGGGCGGCGCCGGATGCCCTGGGCCAACTCGCCCGCAGCTTGGGGATGTTGGCGTCCGGCGCTTGCTTTCGCGGGACTTCACCGTCCCACTGCCTTGGGGCTCACGGCACCTGCACCCCGACGGCCGAGCCCGCGACACCAACCCCACCGGTGTCGCGGAGGTCCGTCATGAGCGCCCTCCCGCACGGGATGCTCGTGGTCACCGACCCCCCTTCAGGACACCTACAGGAGAGGTCCAATGGACCGCAGAAGCGTGCTCCGGGGCGCGGCCGCCACGGCCGCCGCCGGCATCCTGGTACCCGCCGCGCCCGCCCGCGCCGCCACCCGCGCAGCCGCCGACTTCCCGGGCGCCGAGTGGTCACCCGCAACGGCGACCAACTTCACCGCCTCCAGCAGACCTTCCGCGTACCCGGTCCGCTACGTCGTCGTCCATGTCACCCAGGAGACGTACGCGGACACCCTGGCGATCTTCCGTAATCCGGCCACGAAGGTATCGGCGCACTATGTCGTGCGCTCGTCGGACGGGCATGTCGCCCAATGCGTACAGGAACGCGACATCGCCTGGCACGCGGGGAACTGGGACTACAACACCCGCAGTATCGGCATCGAGCACGAGGGCTGGGTGGACCGGCCCGCCTGGTTCACCGATGCGCTCTACGAACGGTCCGCGGCGCTCACCGCCTGGGTCTGCGACCGCTACGGCATCCCCAAGGACCGGGCGCACATCATCGGTCATCACGAGGTGCCCGGCGCCACCCACACCGACCCCGGTCCGCACTGGGACTGGACGCGCTACATCCGGCTGGTCAACTTCGCCTGACGCGCGCGTCCTTGTCGGCGGCCGTCAGCCGGTCCACGATGGGCGCGGGAGGCCGAGTTGAGCGACACATGGGTGGCCCTGGAGTCCGGCGCCGATCCCGCGGAGCGCGGCGCGGTGCTGCGCCGGGCCTACGACGCGTATGTGACGGCGGGCCGTGTCGAGACGCCGGTCCGCCCCCTGGTCGCCGACTCCTGGCGCCGCTCGGCACGCGCGCACGTCAGCCCGGAAGGCATGGCGGGTGTGGAGCTGGACGGCGAGGACCTCGGCGCCTACCGCGACGGGCATGCGCTGGCACGCGCGATGCCGGTGATCCGTGAGCTGACGGACGCGTACGCGAGGGACGGCGAGCATCTGGTGGCCGTCTGCGACGCGCACGGCCGCCTGCTGTGGGTGGAAGGTCCGCCCGCGACACGCAGCAGGGCGAGCGGAATGAACTTCGTACCGGGAGCCCGCTGGGCCGAGACGACCGCCGGGACCAACGCCCCCGGCACCGCCATCGCGGTGGGGCGGCCCGTGCAGGTGTTCGCCGCCGAGCACTTCCGCCGGCCCGTGCACCCCTGGACGTGTGCCGCCGCCCCGATCCATGACCCGGCGACGGGCCGCGTCCTCGGTGCCGTGGACATCACCGGCGGCGACCGGCTGGCGCACCCGCACAGCCTGGCGTTCGTCGGCGCCGTCGCCCGTGCGGCCGAATCCCATCTCGCGCTCCTCGCCCCGCCGCCCGAGGCGGAATGCCTGCGGCTGACCGCGCTCGGACGCGACGAGGCACTGCTCGCGGTCGGGGACCGCAGGCTGCGGCTGAGCCGGCGGCACAGCGAGATCATCGTCGTGCTGGCAGGCCGCCCGGAGGGCATCGGCGGGGACGTGCTGCTCATGGAGCTGTACGAGGACGAGACGGTCACGCCCGTCACCCTTCGGGCGGAGATGTCGCGGCTGCGTCACCTGCTCGGCCCCGACCTGCTCCGCTCGCGTCCCTACCGTCTCGCCGCGCCCGTCGACGCGGACTTCGACACGGTGGCCCGCCACCTGGCGTGCGGTGCGCTCACGCGTGCCATGGACATCTACGGAGGTCCGATGCTGCCGGTGTCCCAGGCGCCCGCGGTGGCCCGACTGCGCCGTCGGCTGGAGAACCAGCTGCGAGCCGCGCTCATCGCCCGCGGCGACCCGGTGCTGCTGGCGGACTGGGTGTACAGCCCCTGGGGCGAGGAGGACCTGCCGGCCTGGCGCGCGCTCGCGTCCGTGCTCCCCACCGCGCAGCGCCCGGCAGCACTCGCGCGGATTGCCGAGCTGGACGCGTGGCAGCGCGCATGACGGGTCGGCCGGGTGCCTGGAACGGGCCGCGCCCGCGGCCTTCGTTCTGCGGGGTCGGCCCCGGCTGCCTAATGTCATGGGGTGGAGCACACAAACAGTGCCCGGCCCATCGACCCGGAGGTGCGCGATGCCGGAGCTGTTCATCGGAGGCAACTGGGCCGCCGCCGCCGACGGTCGTACACGTGAGATCCGCTGCCCTGCGGACGGCACCCTGGTCGCGACCGTCGACGAGGCGGGCCCCCAGGACGCGGCGGCGGCGGTTGCCGCTGCCCGCGACGCGTTCGACAGCGGCCCCTGGCCCGGCACGCCCCCCGCGGAGCGGGGACGGCTGCTGGTGCGCGTCGCCGATCTGCTGGAACGTGACAAGGCAGCCTTCGCGCGGGCCGAGTCCCTGGACACCGGCAAGCGGCTCGTCGAGTCCGAGTACGACATGGACGACATCGCGGCCTGCTTCCGCTACTTCGGCAATCTGACCGCGTCGGGCGGCACCGACCGGATCATCGCCACCGGCAACCCGGACGCGGACAGCCGGGTGGTGCACGAACCGGTCGGGGTGTGCGCGCTGATCACCCCGTGGAACTATCCGCTGCTGCAGACCGCGTGGAAGGTCGCCCCGGCGCTCGGGGCGGGCAACACGTTCGTCCTGAAGCCGAGCGAACTGACCCCGCACACCGCGATCCTGCTGATGCGGCTGCTGACCGAGGCGGGACTGCCGCCCGGGGCCGCGAATCTGATCCTGGGGACAGGCGCCGAGGCCGGTGCGCCGCTCACCGAGGACCCTCGGGTGGATCTGGTGTCGTTCACCGGTGGACTGGCCACCGGGCGGCGGATCATGGCGGCCGCGGCGCCCACCGTGAAGAAGGTCGCGCTGGAGCTCGGCGGCAAGAACCCGAACATCGTCTTCGCCGACGCGGACTTCGAAGCAGCCGTCGACTACGCGTTGATGGCGGTGTTCCTGCACTCCGGGCAGGTCTGCTCGGCAGGTGCCCGGCTGCTCGTGGAGAACTCCCTGCACGAAGCATTCGTCGACGAGATCGTGACCCGCGCCCGGGCGATCCGGATGGGCGGTCCGTTCGACGAGAACGCGCGGACCGGGCCGCTGATCTCGGCCGCGCACCGGGAGAAGGTGGAGGCCTATGTGGCCGCGGGCCTGGCCGAGGGCGCGGTTCTGCGCTGCGGCGGCGCCCGGCCGTTGGACCCGGAACTCGCCGACGGCTACTACTATCCGCCGACCGTGCTGGACGACTGCACCCCCGGGATGTCGGTGGTGCGTGACGAGTCCTTCGGCCCGGTGCTCACGGTCGAGCGGTTCCACAGCGAGGCCGAGGCCGTCGCGGTCGCCAACGACACCATGTACGGACTCGCGGGTGCGGTCTGGTCGCAGGACGCCGGCCGTGCGCACCGGGTCGCGTCCCGGCTCCGGGCAGGCACCGTGTGGATCAACGACTTCCACCCCTACGTACCGCAGGCGGAATGGGGCGGCATGAAGCAGTCCGGTTTCGGCCGTGAACTGGGACCGGCAGGACTCGCCGAGTACCAGGAGGCGAAGCACATCTGGCGGAATCTCGCCCCCAAGCCGCAGAGGTGGTTCGAGTGACCGCGCCGCCGACAGGCCAGGACCAGCCCGGCGCCGGCAAGGGCGCCGCGCACGACGACGATTCGATCGCCGAGCTCGGCTACCGGCCCGAACTGAAGCGCACGCTGGGCAACTTCCACACGTTCGCCGCAGGGATCAGCTACATCTCGATCCTGACCGGCACGTTCCAGCTGTTCTACTTCGGCGTCGCGTTCGGCGGCCCGGCGTACTGGTGGTCGTGGCCGATGGTGTTCGCGGGCCAGCTCATGGTGGCCTTGTGCTTCTGCGAGCTGGCGGCGCGGTATCCGGTCGCGGGCTCGGTCTACAACTGGTCGAAGAAGATGGGCGGCCCGCATGTGGGCTGGCTCGGCGGCTGGATGATGATGACGGCCACCATGGTCACCCTTTCGGCCGTGGCGCTGGCATACCAGATCACGCTGCCGCAGATCGACGAGTGGTTCCAGTTCATCGGCGACGGCAGCGGCAAGAACGACGCCGCGGCCAACGCCGTCCTGCTGGGAACGGTGCTGATCCTCTTCTCGACCCTGGTCAACGCGTTCGGCGTGCAGTTGATGGCCCGGATCAACTCTGCGGGAGTGTTCATCGAGCTGATCGCGGCAGTCGGCCTGATCATCTTCCTCGCGGCGCACATCACCCGCGGTCCGAGCAGCGTGCTGACCGAGACCTACGGGCTGGGCAGCGGGCAGACGCTCGGCTACTTCGGGGCGTTCCTCGGCGCCTCCCTCGCCTCGTTGTATGTGATGTACGGCTTCGACACGGCGTCGTCCCTGGGCGAGGAGTCCCACAACCCGTCCCACAACGCGCCCCGCGCGATTCTGCGGGCGCTCGTCGCCTCCTTCATCATCGGCGGGTTGATTCTGCTGTTCGCGCTGATGGCGGTGCCGGACCTGCACGCGAAGGAGCTGGGCACGGGCGGCCTGCAGTACGTGGTGCTGGAGACGCTGGGCTCGACCATCGGCGAGATCTTCCTGTGGTGCGTGGTCATCGCGATCACGGTGTGTGTGCTGGCCGTTCAGGCAGCGGGCATCCGGCTGATGTTCGCGATGGCGCGCGACAACAACCTGCCGGCGGGCTCGCTGCTCGCCCGCGTCAGTCCCCGCTTCCAGACCCCGGTGATCCCCGCCGTGGTGATCGGTGTCGTGGGCGTCGTCATCCTGGTGATCAACATCAACCAGCCGCAGATCTTCTCGGTGATCACCAGCATCGCCATCATCATGATCTATCTGGCGTATCTGCTGGTGACCCTCCCAATGCTGATCCAGCGGCTGCGCGGGCAGTGGCACCCCCGCGAGGGAGCGTTCTCGCTCGGCCGCTTCGGACTGCCGATCAACATCCTGGCTGTTCTGTGGGGGGCGGCGATGTCCCTCAACCTCGCCTGGCCGCGCGCGGCGGTCTACAACGCGACCGGTCCCCAGCACTGGTACCTGCGCTGGGGGGCGTTCCTGTTCATCGGCATCGTGGGGCTCGGCGGCTTCGCCTACTACTGGTTCGTGCAGCGGCACCGTACGGGCGTGCTGGCCGAACACCGCGCCGACGCCCCCTGATCCACGCCCCTCCCCCGCCACGGGGACATCCCGCACTGGAGAGACCATGCCCGCACAGACCTCTGAGCCCGAATTCGACTTTGTCGTGGTCGGCGGCGGTACCGCCGGGGCCGTCGTCGCGGCTCGGCTGTCGGAGGATCCCGGTGTCAGCGTCTGCGTTCTCGAGGCGGGCCCCTCCGACGAGGGCGACGAGAGCATCCTGCGGCTGGACCGGTGGATGGCGCTGCTGGAGTCCGGTTACGACTGGGACTATCCGGTGGAGCCGCAGGAGAACGGCAACAGCTTCATGCGCCACGCCCGTGCCAAGGTGCTCGGCGGATGCTCGTCGCACAACTCGTGCATCGCCTTCTGGGCGCCGGCCGAGGACCTCGACGAGTGGGGCGCGATGGGGTGCTCGGGCTGGAGCGCGGCCGACTGCTTCCCGTTGTACCAGCGGCTGGAGACCAACGACGGCCCCGGGGACCACCACGGCCGCTCCGGTCCCGTCACGATCCGCTCGGTGCCGCCCCGGGACCCGTGCGGCCGTGCGCTGCTGGCCGCCTGTGCGGCGGGCGGCATCCCGACGGTGCCGTTCAACTCGGGCCGCACGGTGGTGCGCGGCGCGAACTGGTTCCAGATCAACTGCCGTGAGGACGGCACCCGTTCCTCCGCGTCGGTGTCGTATCTGCATCCCGTGATGGGCAAGCGTCCCAATCTCGAGGTGCGCACCGGGGTGCAGGCCAGGCGGCTGCTGTTCGAGGACGCACGCTGCTCGGGTGTGGAGTACCTGCAGCCGGACGCCGTGCATCTCGGCTCCGTACGGGCGCGGCGCGAGGTGATCGTCTCCTGCGGCGCGATCGACTCGCCGAAGCTGCTGCTGCTGTCGGGTATCGGGCCCGCCGCCCATCTGCGCGACAACGGGGTGGACGTACGGGTGGACTCCCCCGGTGTCGGCTCCCATCTGCAGGACCACCCCGAGGGCGTCATCATGTGGGAGGCCAAACAGCCCATGGTGACCTCCTCCACGCAGTGGTGGGAGATCGGGATCTTCGCCGACACCGAACCGGGGCTGAACCGGCCGGATCTGATGTTCCACTACGGTTCGGTCCCGTTCGACATGAACACCTACCGGCGCGGCTACCCCACAACCGACAACGCCTTCTGCCTCACACCGAACGTCACCCGCGCCCGCTCGGAGGGCACGGTGCGGCTGCGCAGCCGCGACTTCCGGGACAAGCCGAAGGTCGACCCCCGCTACTTCACGCACGAGCACGACATCCGGGTGATGATCCACGGGCTGCGGCTGGCGCGGGAGATCGCGGCACAGGCGCCGCTCGCCGACTGGAAGGGCGCGGAGCTGGCGCCCGGGCCGGACCTCACGACCGACGAGGAGTTGTTCTCCTACATCCGCCAGACGCACAACACGGTCTACCACCCGGCGGGCACCGTACGGATGGGTGCCGACCGCGATTCGGCCTCCCCTCTCGACCCCCAACTGCGGGTCAAGGGAGTGCAGGGGCTACGGGTGGCGGACGCCTCGGTCATGCCGTTCCTGCCCGCGGTCAATCCGTGCATCACCACGATGATGATCGGTGAGAAGTGTTCGGACATGATCCGGGCCGGGCAGTGACCACTTTCTCCGGCGCGGGTTAGTCGGCCCCTGGGGCGGAGCGGCGCAGCTCGCTTTGTGCGGTGTCGGTGGCGGCCGATATGTTGACGTGATGCAGCTCCGGTATTCCTTCCGTGTCTATCCGACACCATCTCAGCGCTCGTCGCTGGGACGGGCGTTCGGGTGTGCGCGGGTGGTGTTGAACGACGGGCTGCGCCTACGGCAGGAAGCACATGCGGCGGGTCTGCCGTACATCAAGGACACCGACGTGCAGAAGCAGGTCATCACCGCGGCGAAGCGCACGCACGAGCGGGCGTGGTTGGCCGAGGTGTCCTCAGTGGTGCTGGTGCAGTCCTTGCGGGATCTGCACACCGCGTACCGAAACTTCTTCGCGTCGGCGACAGGGAAACGGAAGGGACCGAAGGTCGCACCGCCTCAATTCAAGTCGCGGCGAGACAACCGGCATTCGATCCGGCTCACCGCGAACGGCTTCACACTCCGGCCGAACGGCCGCCTGTATGTAGCGAAGATCGGCGACCTCAAAGTGAAGTGGTCCCGGTGTCTGCCGGCGCAGCCCACCAGCGCGACCGTGATCAAGGACGCAGCGGACCGGTACTGGGTGTCGTTCGTTGTGGCAACCAAGCCGGCCCCGCTCCCGCCCGTCGATGCGGAGACCGGCGTCGACCTGGGCCTGTGTCACTTCGCCGTCCTCGCAGACGGCACGAAGGTGGACAGCCCGCGGTTCCTGCGCCGCGCGGAGAAGAAGCTCCGCAAGGCGCAACAGGCCCTGAGCCGGAAGGCGAAGGGGTCGAACAACCGGGCCAAGGCCCGTGTCAAGGCGGCCCGTCAACACGCCCGTGTGGCCGACGCACGGAGGGACTTCGCGCACAAGCTCAGCACCCGCATAGTCCGCGAGAACCAAGCGGTCTATGTCGAGACGCTGAACGTGCGGGGCCTGGCTCGCACCCGCCTGGCCAAGTCCATCCACGACGCGGGCTGGGCCCAGTTCGTGAACATGCTGGACTACAAGGCCGCACGTCATTGCCGATATTTCGGGAAGATCGGCCGCACTGTGCCGTCCTCCCAGACCTGCCACACCTGCATGGTCATCGACGGGCCCAAGCCCTTGAGTATCCGCACGTGGACCTGCACCGCGTGCAACAGCACACACGACCGCGACATCAACGCCGCGAACGTGGTCCTGGCCGCCGGACGGGCGGACAGAATAAACGCCTGCCGAGGGTAGGTAAGACCCTCCGCCTAGCGGAGGGCACAACCCGATGAAACAGGAACCCACCCAGGCCCGCACCACGCGGGCGAAAGGAATCCCCAGCGTTCACGCCGGGGAGGACGTCAACGCAACGCGGTTGCAACGTAGCCGCTCCTAGCCTCCTCGGGAGCGGCGCCGTCCAACGGCGGGCGGCGCACCCACCGGGAGGCCAGACATGACCCTCTACGCCAGCCCCGACACCGACGGCGCCGTCGTCTCGTACGCGTCGCGCTACGACCACTGGATCGGCGGTGCGTACGTGCCGCCGGCCCGCGGACAGTACTTCGAGAACCCGAGTCCGGTCGACGGGCGCCCCTTCACGGAGATCGCCCGCGGCACCGCCGAGGACGTCGAGAAGGCGCTCGACGCCGCTCACGCCGCGGCGCCCGCCTGGGGCCGAACCGCTCCCGCGGAGCGTGCGGGCATCCTGCTGCGGATCGCGGACCGGATGGAGGCGAACCTCGAGATGCTCGCGGTCGCCGAGAGCTGGGACAACGGCAAGCCGGTGCGCGAGACGCTGGCCGCCGACATTCCGCTGGCGATCGACCACTTCCGCTACTTCGCGGGCGCGGTCCGCGCTCAGGAGGGCTCGCTCAGCGAGATCGACGACGACACGGTGGCGTACCACTTCCATGAGCCCTTGGGCGTGGTCGCACAGATCATTCCGTGGAACTTCCCGATCCTGATGGCGACATGGAAGCTGGCCCCCGCGCTGGCCGCGGGCAACGCGGTCGTGCTGAAGCCGGCGGAACAGACGCCCGCGTCCATCCATGTGTGGCTCGACCTGGTCGCCGACCTGTTGCCGCCCGGGGTGCTCAATGTCGTCAACGGCTTCGGCGTCGAGGCGGGGAAGCCGCTGGCGTCCAGCCCGCGTGTCGCGAAGATCGCGTTCACGGGCGAGACGACGACGGGGCGGCTGATCATGCAGTACGCCTCGGAGAACATCAAACCGGTCACCCTCGAACTGGGCGGCAAGTCCCCGAACATCTTCTTCGACGACGTCTGGAGCGCCGACGACGAGCTGCGCGACAAGGCGCTGGAGGGGTTCACGATGTTCGCCCTCAACCAGGGCGAGGTGTGCACCTGTCCGTCGCGAGCCCTGATCCAGCGCGGGCACTACAGCGAGTTCCTGGTGGCCGCGATCGCCCGCACCGAGGCGATCGTGCCGGGCCACCCGCTGGACACGGACACGATGATCGGTGCGCAGGCCTCCAACGACCAGCTGCAGAAGATCCTTTCGTACCTGGACATCGGCCAGCAGGAGGGCGCCAAGATTCTGACGGGCGGTCAGCGCATCCAGCACGGCGGTGAGCTGGCGGGCGGCTACTACGTGCAGCCCACGATCTTCGAGGGCGACAACCGGATGCGGGTGTTCCAGGAGGAGATATTCGGCCCGGTGGTCGCGGTCGCGTCGTTCTCGGACTTCGACGACGCGATCACGACGGCGAACGACACCCTGTACGGGCTGGGTGCGGGCGTGTGGACCAGGGACGGCAGCACGGCGTACCGCGCCGGCCGCGCGATCCAGGCGGGCCGCGTGTGGACGAACTGCTACCACGCGTACCCGGCTCATGCGGCGTTCGGCGGCTACAAGCAGTCGGGGATCGGCCGCGAGACGCACAAGATGATGCTGGACCACTACCAGCAGACGAAGAACATACTGACTAGCTACTCCCCCAAGAAACTCGGGTTCTTCTAGCGGACGAAGTCGCATTCCCGGAGAAGAGATTGCCCCACCATGCACCCCCGCCGTCCGGATAGGTTTCGACAGGGCGCGGCAACCGTTTGTAGCGCATCGCTGGTTCCAGCGTCCCTCCGGGACCAGTCTCGGTCCAGACTGCACGCTTCGGCGATCATCTGCGGGACGCCGCGAAGTAGGCGCCGAGCCTCTTGCTGTCGTCGTCCGGGGCGACCGGCTCCCTCGCCCGGCGGACAGCACCCCGCGGCTCAATCCGAACCGGGTGGTAGTCGAGATCACCATCGGCTGGGCGGCGGAGGGTAGCCGAGAATCCCCGGTCAGCCCAACCGGGGATTCTCTGGATGATGCCTGAACAGCGACAGACCCGACGACCCCTCCCGTTCGCCGTGGGGGAGACCGTGCCGCAGGGTCGTGAGCTGACGCGGCAGCCGCAAGGTCGTCCTGCAGGCGTGCATGCTCCTGCCGGGACGCCACGAGCAGTACCGGGTCCTCCGCCAGCGCAATTGGCGGCGTCGCGAAACCAAGATCCGGACCATGCTGGAAGTGCACTGTCGGCTGCTCGTTCAGTGCCGCGGGAACGCCAGTGCCGTCGGAGCCGGCCCCAGCGTCGTCGTGCCAGGGGGCGACCGATGGCCCAGCCCCGTGCGGTACGCGTCCAGCGCGGCCTCGGTGCGGCCGCCGCGGCGCAGAAGGTCGCCCAGCAGACGGCACAGATCGGCGAGGTCGCCGCTCGCGCCGCTGCGCTCCAGCAGCCCCAGCGCCATGACGTAGTGCTCCTCGGCGGTCTCGCTGTCCCCCCGCTCCTCGGCGATCAGCCCGAGCAGCCTGTGCGCACCCCCTGCGTGCACCGCGCCGTGCCGGTCACCCAGCTGAAGAAATGCAGAGAGCAGATCCGACGCCTCGCCGTGCCGTCCGAGCCGCCGGAGGACATCGGCCAACTCCACCTCCACCTGCGCGGTGAACAGCGCCGCGCGTTTGGCGTTCAGCATGTCCCGGGCAGCGCGCAACTCCTGTTCGGCTGCCGCCAGTTCGCCGTTCTGAGCCTGGACGTAGCCGCGCATCCAGTGGCAGTGCGCGAGATCGGTACACAGGCTCAGCTGCTGGTAGATCGCCTGCGCCTTGGCCAGTGAGGCGTCGGCGTCGGCCGTGCGCCCCTCGGCGAGGAAGGTGCGAGCCACCTGCCGGTGCATGCCCGCCACCAGCGCCGGATCGTCGACCTGCGGAGCCAGCGCCAGGGCGAGCTCGGCGGCGTGCGCAGCACGGGCGTGTGCACCCATGTCGATGTACGGGCCGATCACAGCGGCGTACAGGATGACCAGCGCCTCGGGGTCGGCCAGGCCGCTCGCACCGAGCTCGTCGATGGTGGATTCGAGGAGGTAGCAGGCGTAGCGCAGCTCCCCGGCCAGGAGGTGTGCGACGGCACGGCCCCGGATCGCGCGTGCGCGGCGGGGCAGCGGCTCCTCGGCGAGGAGCCGCTCGGCGGCCTGGAAGTGGTGGCCCGCGTCGACCAGTTCACCGGTCTCCAGGGCACTGTCGCCGAGCCCGAGCAGCGCCTCGGCCTGCTCGGGAACGAGTCCGAGGTGCTCCGCGTCGGCGAGGAGCCGGCGGTAGCGCACGGCGGCCTCGTCCGCCGTCCCGGTGGCCAGCTGCTGGTGGGCGTCGGTGAGAGCGAGCCGCAGCTCGGTGGCGAGGTGCGCGGGGCGGCCGGTGGCCAGTTCCTCGTACGACGTACCGAGCCGCTCCGCAAGGAAGCGCAGTGCGGTCTCCGAGGGCCTGACCTTGCCCGACTCCAGCGTCGAGACGTACGCGGGGGTGTACGAAGGCTCGGCCAACTGTCGCTGCGTCAGCCCGCGTTGAGTGCGCAGCCGCTGTACTCGGTGGCCGATCGTGGCCGGATCGTCCATGCGGACCCCCTGGTTCGTGAACTCCTCAGTATCCAGAAGCGGTAGGCATTGCGCACCCCTCGCCTTCCCCCTAGGTTAAGCGACTCGTTCAACACATTTACTGACGCGCTTAACTCGCCTGACAAGGGGCTGATTTCATGCGTTCAGCACGACGCGGAGCCGTGGCGGCCGGAGTGGCCGTCGCCCTCGCGGCCGTACTCGCCGCCGCACCCGGCAGCGCCGCCGCGGACCCGACGGCACCCCCCACGGCCGGAGTCGAGGTCGAGATACCCGGGCCGGAACACGCGACGCTCGCCGGATCCGGCCACACGCATGTGCCGCCGGAGGGCCGGAACCAGCCGGCCTCCCGCCTGACGGCGACCGAGGCGGTCGCCGACGGCGAGGTGGCCAAGATGGTCGACAACGGCCCCACCGCCGACCGGCTCGACATCGTCGTCGTCGGAGACGGCTATACCGTCGCCGAACTGCCCCGCTTCCACGCCGACGCCCAGCAGAAATGGGCCGAGCTGACGGCCGTCGAGCCGTACACCACCTACCGCAACCTCTTCAACGTCTGGACCGTCGACGCCGTCTCGAACCAGTCCGGCGTCTCCGGCGACCCCTCTCCCGGCACCCTCCGGGACACGGCCCTCGGCTCGTACTTCTGGTGCGACGGCATCGAGCGGCTGCTCTGCGTCGACCAGGACAAGGTCGACGGATACGTGGCGAAGGCCCCCGAGGCCGACCTGGTGCTCGTCCTCGCCAACAGCACCAAGTACGGCGGCGCGGGCTACAACGAGCCCAGCAAGACCCTCGGCTACGAGGGCATATCAACGGCCTCGGCGGGCAACGAGAAGTCAGGCCAGGTCGCGATCCACGAGACCGGCCACTCCCTGGGCAAGCTCGCCGACGAGTACTTCTACCCCGACTACCCCGGCTACGAGCGGTACATGGGCCCCGAGCCCGCCGACTCCAACATCACCACCTTCACCGCCGACGAGCTGGCCGACCGGGGGGCCAAGTGGCACCGCTGGCTCGGTGAGCAGTCTCCCGACGGCGGCACCGTCGGCGCGTACGAGGGCGGCGGCTACTACGTCACCGGGCTGCAGCGTCCCACCGAGAACTCCCTGATGCGCTCCCTCGGCAAGCCCTTCAATCTGCCCGGAGTGGAGGCAATGATCGCCGGCTTCTACCGCGAGGCGCGCATCACCTCCCCCGTCACGGCCACCGATCGCACCCTCCGCAGGGGCGACACCGCCAAAGCCCTCGTACCCCGGCTTACGGGGGCGGACGGGCGTCAACTCACGACCCGCTGGTATCTGGACGGGTGGGAGATGAAGTCTCTCGCGGGCCGCACCGACGTACGAGTGACCGACCTGGCCCTGCGGCTGCTCGACCTTCGGACGCACACACTGTCCCTCACCGCCGAGGACCGTGCGCCCTCGGTGCGGGACCGCGCCATCGCCCGGACGATGAGATCCACGGTCAGCTGGACAGTCCGGCTCTGACGGCTCCGGCGGGCATGCGTCGCGGTTCGTGGCCAGCTCGAGGACGTCGTCGAGGATGTGACGCAGTGGCGGTCGGCGTGCGGGGTCGCGTTCATCGGCTATGCGAAAGATCATCACGTGTGGCGGGGTGTGCTCCGGGGATCGGCATTCTCGGTAGCGTGACCATCTGCTGAATGGAGTGTCCATGCGTCCGGCTGGTCCGTGCGAGGGCTTCCGACGGAGAGTGATGAGGCGGCAATGACTGAACTGACGAAGCCCGAGGTCGACGTTCCGGAGGGTGACGCTCCTACCGAGCTGACCATCCGGGACCTGGTCGTCGGGGACGGGGCTGAGGTGAAGCCGGGCATGGTGGTCAGGGTCCACTATGTCGGGGTGACCTTCGAGTCCGGGAAGCAGTTCGATGCCTCCTGGGACCGGGGCCAGCCGTTCAAGTTCGCCCTGGGCAGTGGCAAGGTCATCAAGGGCTGGGACCGGGGGGTGAGGGGGATGAAGGTCGGCGGTCGGCGCGAGATCATCGTTCCCCCGCGTCTCGGCTACGGCAATCAGTCACCCTCGCCGTTGATCCCAGCGGGCTCGACCCTGGTTTTCGTGGTGGACCTGCTTGACTCGTTTTCCAGCACAGCCGGGTGGAGCAACGCCTAGAGACCCTGGCCGCTCCCCTGCGAAGTGCTGCGTCGTCTCCCGCTCCTCGCTGCCGCTACTGCTTCCGCTTCCGCAGCGTTCGAACAGTTCCGCTGCGACTCGTTGCCCCCCAAAGGCTACGAGGCGACCGCCTTCCTCAATGGCCGGCCCAGCGCCGCCGCCCGGACGACTGAACCCAGCGGCCGCGCTCGGCGGACGGGGGAGATCCTCGGCGGAATCCAGCTCGTCGCACTGCCGGCCACAGCGCAGGTCCAACCTTCTCAAAGAGGGCGGGCGTGGAGTCACGGTCACGGACGCCGCCTCGCGGCCGCGACCCCGCATAGCCCATTCGGGGGTGCAGAGCGGGCGCCGGTACGGCCGTGATGGCGCGACCGGTCGGCAGCCGGCTGAGCGGGATCCCTTCGGTCAGCCCTGTGTCGGCTTTCCCACAGCACGAGCAAGCCCAGAGATCCGAGGATCGTCAGGGCCATTGTCCACACCAGAGCCGCGGCCATGGCTGGACCGGTTCGCCTGTGGCGGCGCAGTTCTGGCACGCCTGTGGCGCGGGCCGGCTGACCCTCTCGATGCGAACTGTCGGCGGCGCGGTCGCTGAGGTCTGTCCGGCTGTTCATCGGTGGTCCTGCGGCCGGTGACAGTCGGCCGGGGTCGACGTGATTGCTGTACTTCGCTGCTGTACAGCACAGCGAGGTGCGGCGACTGGATGCCTGACCAGCGGGAAGCCGACCCTGGCGCCTGCCGGCACCCGGAGTACCTCGTGAGTCCCCGCCCTGTCCGGCGCGGGTTGTGGCACGGGGGACTGAGACGGGCCGCACCGTCGACACGTGCTTTGCAAGTTCGATCAGCGACGTGTCGCGGCACTCGCAATTGGAGACGGCGAAGTCGTGTTGGGCCGCTCAGGTCTGCCGCTGCCCACTGTCGTTGATGTCAGCCGTAGATGCCAGTTCCTTCGACCGACTCCGCTACGGCCGCCGGTAGGCAGACGGGTCGACCCCTGGCTCCGGATCCTCCTGAACGTCAGTTGGGCCGGGTACTCGGGATCACCCACCTCCAGGGCGATCAGATCGGGGTTCACGCCTCGCGAACCGATGGAGGTACTGGAGCAAGAGCTCCAACTCCTCCCCCGACAGCGGCTCATCATGTCTCTCGTTGCGCACTCGCTCACGATACGAGCCACTGCCTCCGAGGCACGGGGAGGGGGCGGAGCGACGCACACCACCATGTCTCGTCCAATGAGGCTCGGATGGGCTTGTTCATGGAGCCGCCCACCCGAACGCGTCCGTCCACCGGGGCAGGCGTTTGGAAGGCGCTGGCACGCTCGGCTAACGGCTTGGTGACCTGCGCGTACGACTCAGCGAGCGCGGCAGGGAAGCGGTCTTCGATGCGCATTCGACAGGCCGTGCCGAGCCAGTCTTCGCGGGATGCGTCCAAGTGCGTGCGCTCTGGAGTCATTCTGGATGGGCCGCTCGCGTGTCGCCGGCTCCCTGCTATCTGTCGTGCCCCCGTGCGCCGCGTGCCTCCTGGGGGGCGATCCACGGATCTGGCACGGGTACCGGAAGGTACGCCTGCTGAAAGGGCAGACAGGTCACGGCCGCAGGCATTCCCCCTGCGGATCAAAACAGACGAGTCCGTGCTCACGAGCCAGCGAAGCGGCGTACTCAGAGACTTCCTCAGCCTTGCTGTAGGACATGAGCAGGTACACGATCGGCCCCGAGGCTTCGTTGATGACCGGCGGCGACGCCCATACGACACTGCCGTCGACGTCGTCCGGGTATCTCTCGACGAGCGCTTCGACGTAGCCCACGATGCGTGGCGCCGGTGGCACGACGACATCATCCGCCTCGAGGTAGCGCGCATAGAGCTCGTCGTAGACCAAGCCCGCTTGATGGTTGTCGAGTGGACGTTCACCGTCCCACACAGCAAGGTCATAGCTCACAGGCGAATCGTTGCAGGTGACAGTTCGGCCGGAGCCAGCAGGCCCCGAGATCGAGTCCGTCACGCATCCAGTAGTCCGCGCCTTCCCCTACCAACTACGGCCCGGGACCCCCACCAGTAAGGCCACGACTGGGTGTGTGTCGAAAGTGGATCTCGAGCGTGTGATGATCTTGGCTCATGGCGCACAGAGACCTGACGAGCGATCAATGGCCGGTGCCGGAGCCGCTGTTGCCGAATGGGGATCCTAGGCGCCTTCCTCGGCCAGCGCCTTGATGCCGCGAAGGGTGGCTTCCATCCCGGCGCGCAGCTCCTTCAGCCGGAAGGCAATGATCTCCTCCTCCCGGTCCGGCCAGCGCTCGAGGGCCAGTGTGACTCCGCTGCGGCCCGGCCCGATGAGTGCCGACTGCCGCAGCCGGGTGCCCCCGCCCTCGGCCTCGAGTTCGTAGCGCCAGGACGCCATGGATCTAGCCGGATCCAGCGTCGGTTCTCCATACCGACCATCCGCATCCGTGACGGCCCAGGCGAACACTTGTTGCTCGTCCAATTCGACCACATGGGATACGGTCCGCCACTCGCCGATCTGCTGGTGATGGTTGTAGCCCTCGAAGCACGCGCCTACCAGGGGCCGGTCCGCGCCATCGAGCCATTCGACACGCTGCAGCTCCGGGCTGAGCCGGGCGGGCAGACGAATGTCGGTCACCAGGTCCCAGACCCGCGGCACAGCTGCCTCGACATGAACATCACAGCGCACGCTCGGACCATCGGTAAATCGCACGTCGCCCCTTCAATGTCGGATTCCTTGATCACCCACGACCTTGATCCACTTTGCCAACAGGCTCTAAGAGGTCGTTTTCATCTCTAATGCCCATCTATCGCTTGTTTTCTGATGTGCCGTGGTGTGGTGCTGAAGGGGCTGTTGGACTGATTGGTTCTTGT